>NZ_JBKFGG010000040.1:0-70925 GCF_056171975.1 Paenibacillus terrisolis
GCCCAAGGAATTGAAACCCTTGGTTTAAAGGGGGAAAAACAGGGGAATTGACAAATTCGTTCATAGCAGTGGGAGTATTTCCAATTAAAACGCCGTAAATCCTCATTTTGCTTAAGTTAGCGGGAGCTTTTCCCTTTAGTAAATTGTAAATCAATGGACTTCGAGCTCCAGAGGGGAGTTCCCCGGTTCAAAACCAAGTTGATTTCGGCTTCTCGCGAGAATTCTTCAGTGAAATGTGTAAAAGGAGCATTCGTATCTAGACAGTAATAACCCGATAAATGTATTCGTAATACGCAAATCGTCATTAATGGCATAGACCGCAGTGGCCGAGCGAAGGAAAAGCAGGCCCCTTAGACGTGAGCCGGCCATATAGCCTTATAGTTTTAGAGCCATATAGCCATTTGAGTTTGGTCACATGTTAGAGTTTCACCCGTTTGAAGATGGTTATGATTTGGAAATTATTTAAATTTGCAAATATACAAAATGCAGCGATAGGTGTAAAATGACATTATTTGAGGTTGCTGAACGAGCTAACGTGCTGTGTAATGCATGATTTTGTGAATAAAAGCGCAAAGCTGCGGAAGACGCCTCAAGTAATAAGGCATATTTTATGCCAATTCTATAGAGAGCACATAGGGGAGATGGGACAACCATGAAGTTTGGGACAACAAGAAGAATGATGATGCTGTTGGTGCTGGTGCTTGTCGTTAGTATAGCGAGTGTGGCGTGCGGCAGCAAAAATAATGGGAACACTGGCAGCGCAGGCAATAGCTCAGGCAATACGCCGGCGGAGCTACAGGATCTGTCGCTAGGCCTACTGCCCTCGATTGATGCAATTCCGTTCATTATTGCCCATGAACAGGGCTTTGATCAGAAGCACGGGGTGAATCTGAATATCCAGACTTTTAAAAGCGCCAAAGATCGCGATGTAGCGTTTCAAGCAGGCAAGGTTGACGGGATTAGTGCCGATCTGGTTGCCATTTCGATCTATAATGAAGCAGGACTAAACGTTAAAATAACCAGCACGACTTTCGGGGAGTTTGATTTGCTGACCGGCAATAACGAGATTCAGGATGTGAAGGATCTGAAGGGCAAAACCGTGATTCTGTCCAAGAACACCTCCACGGAGTACACGGTTGCCATGATGCTGAAGCAGGCCGGTCTGACGGAGAAGGATATCCATGTCACGGAAGTGCCGCAAATTCCAACCCGGCTTGAGCTGCTGAAAAATAACAAGGCGGACGCCGCGGTTCTGCCGGAGCCGTTCGTCACGATGGGGAAAGCATCCGGCTTGCGCGTGCTTAGCTCCACGAGCCAGGCCCATGTAAACCCATTCGTTCTGGCCTTCCCGCAAAGCGCGATTGATGCCAAGCCGGAAGCAATCCGCGCGATGTACGCAGCCTACGACGATGCGGTGGCGTACATGAAGTCTCATGACCAGAAGGATTATATCGATCTGGTGATTAAGGAGGTCGGATACCCGGAAACCTTGAAGGACCAAATTGAGGTACCGGCTTACATCCCGGCCAACCAGGTCGATGTGAACGAGGTTGAAGCGGCGTTTGCCTGGGCCCGCGAGCAGGGGCTGCTGACCAAAGACATTGCCCCCAAAGATGTGATTTCCGATGTCCAGTTCAAATAATAGCGGCTTGCGCGTAAAGGACCTTGAGGTTGAATACAAGAGCGGGGTACCGGCGCTAGGGAGAGTAGACTTCAGCTTGCCGGAGCATGGGATTTACACCATTCTGGGGCCGTCCGGGAGCGGGAAATCCACCTTGCTGCGCGCCGTGTCCGGCCTCCTGCCGGAATATCGGGGCGAGCTGCTGTTCAATGGACAGTCTCTGCGCGGACAGGACGTTCTGATTGGTCTGGTACCGCAAAATTACGGTCTCCTGCCCTGGAAGACGGTGAAGTCCAACATCAGGGTAGCGATGAAGATCGCTAATCCTAAGGGGCTGAGCAGACAGGCCCAGGAGACGCAGATTGACCATTGGCTGACTGCGATGGGCATTCCGGAGCTCGCGGAGCGCTATCCGCTGTCACTGAGCGGGGGACAGCAGCAGCGGGTTGCCATTGCGCGGGCGTTTGCGATTGTGCCGTCTATTTTATTGCTGGACGAGCCGTTCTCTGCGCTGGACGCTATCACGCGTGAAGCGCTGCAGCAGTTGTTCCTGGAGCATTGGCAGGCGAACCCGGCCACGGCGCTGTTCGTGACGCATGATGTGGATGAAGCCGTTCTGCTGGGGCAGAAGATCATCGTGCTCCCGTCCAGCAAGAGCGAGGCACCGGAGATTATTGACAATGAGGCGGTATTTGGGCTGGAACATGGGGAGAAGCGGGCCAGCGATGCCTTTTTTGCCCAGATCAAGAGAATCCGAAAGGTAATGCAGGAGAAATGGTGAAACCACGGCGGCTCAACTATATTTTAAGATTATTGGCGGTGTTCTTGGGAATAAATGCGGTCTGGTACGTGGCGTATTTGCTGGTGAATCATCCGATGCTGCCGAGTCCGCTGGCGGTTTATCAGGCGATGGGACAACTTGGCGGACGGAATATTGTACTGAATGTAAGCTACAGTCTGATGCGCATTTTTGCCGGAGTCCTGCTCGCGTTGATCGTCGGCCTGCTGATCGGGCTTCTGATGGGGCGTTCGGCGCTCTGGAACAAGCTGCTGGACCCGGTGGTGTATTTGACGTATCCGGTGCCCAAAATCGCCCTGCTCCCGGTGGTGATGTTGTTCTTCGGGCTTGGCGAGACTTCCAAGATTCTCATGATTATGCTGATCCTTATTTTCCAGATTATCATTTCCGTACGGGACGGGGTAAAAGCGATTCCGGCGAGCGCCTATGATGTGCTGACAAGCATTGGCGCAGGGGCCGGTCAGAAATTTTGGCATGTTACCCTGCCCGGCGCATTGTCCGTGATCCTCAGCACCATCCGTATCTCGCTTGGCACGGCCATCTCGGTCCTGTTCTTCACTGAAATTTACGGCACCGAGCATGGCATGGGCTTCTTTATTATGGACGCTTGGCTCAGGCTGGATTATCCGCAAATGTACGCCGGTATCCTGCTGTTCAGCCTGATCGGCTTCGTCCTGTTCCTGCTGGTCGACCTGATGGACTACCGATTCATGAAGTGGCGGGCGTAGGGTGGGGCGCTGAAAACATACTCAAACATCACACGACCCGGCCTCAGATTGTCTTCATGATCTGAGGCCGGGTCGCGTCGTAGATACGAGGATGTTACCCCTGATAATGAAGGGCAAGTATTATTGTCGTTTCTTCCCAACCGCGCCAAGGTAGATGATAAATTCATCATCACCGTCCAATCCTAAAACATCATCAATCAGTTTTTGATCATAGATTCCGATGGCACAGGCGCCTGCATCGATAGATTCGCTTGCTAAATAAAGATTTTGGCAGACATGTCCAACATCGATGAGTATTTTCTTGTGAGCTGAAATATCATATTTCCATTCCGAGCGGTAGGGAGTTGTGCTCCAAGCAAATATGACCGATGCCTTTTTGGCAAAATTAGGGACAAAAGGCTGATCTAACGTAATCGCATCAATTTTTTGATCAATTTCATCCATTTCAAACATAAAGAGAAGCTTATGCTCTACGGGAAGGTATCTGTATATTCCTTGGCGAATTCCGTCCACTCGCATGATGAACAAATAGGTTTCAAAGGTATGGGTCGCGCCGCTGCAGGGGACGGTTCGCAGGGTGAGTCCGTTTTTGGTCGTGCCGGCAATTCCTTGGGTAGCCCATAATAAATAGGATAACTCCTCAAGGCTCAAATTTTCTTCCGAATAAAACCTCGTACTTCTTCTTTCCTTAATGCACTCGTAAATATTTTCTCTGCTTACAACGTCCCCGTTAATTTCCGGAAGATCAATAATCGTCGATGATGATGGTTCATATGGCTTAACGATGGGCGGTTTTTCAATTCCTTTTATCTTATCTGTCTTAATATGTTTGAATTCGTGAAAGTTGGATTTCAAAAAATTTCTTTGTTGTTCATATCTCGCCATAAAGGGGTTCTCCTTTGGATTCCTTAGTCGTTCTTAGTATATCCGGTCGCCAAAGCTTCGCTGTGACCTGAGTCATTATTCGGTCATTAAAAACTCAAATGGTACGCACAGAAAAATACGAATTGGATGGTTACTTGATAGGGGTTTGCCTATATATTTGATGTGGTGCGGCAATCATTTTGCGAACCATAAACCTGAAATCAAGCGGCAATGGAGATGAAAGGGATGCGGTTTATTTATGAGGGTCATGCTATTTTCTACCATCAAGAAGGGCAGGGTCCGGCGCTGTTGTTTCTGCATGGGCTTGGCGGGAATAGCGATAATTGGCTGTATCAGCGAAAATATTTCTCTTCCGGGCATACGGTAATTACTTTGGATTTGCCCGGTCAGGGAAAATCGGAAGGAAGTTCCTTCAGTTTCCGGGATTATTGGAAGGTGGTTGCAGCGCTGTTGGATCATTTGGACATCCCGTCCTGCGCAGTTTGCGGCTTGTCCAAAGGCGCACGGGTAGCCGTAGATTTGGCCTCTCACCGTCCGGCGCTCGTAAATGCGCTCATTATCGTAAATTCGTTTATGCATTTGCGCCCGAACGACAGACAGGAAAGAGTGGATATCTATCGCCTGCTGGATCTGAATGACGGAGGCGAGCAGTGGGCCAATTTGCTGCTGAGCGAAATGGGTGTTTTGGGGGTTCCCGGCATTGTAAGGGGATTCAAAAACTCGCTGAAAACTCTGAACCGAAAGCTGGTGCAGCGTTTGTTCATGGAATTGGCTGATGTGGATCAGCGCGATGGGCTGCGTGATCTGACTTGTCCCGTGTTCATCGTGCGCGGTGCAAAAGATCGGTTTGTGCCGGAATATTATGCACAGGAGATTCAGGATATTGTGCCGGACGCCAGGCTTGAGATCCTGGAGAACTGCGGACATCTGCCGTATTTGGAGGAACCGGAACCATTCAACGCCATGGTTGAACGGTTTTTGACAGACATTAGGGAGGCGGGGGAACTAACATGAACATACTGATTGTGTATGCCCATCCCGAACCTCGTTCTTTTAACGGGGCTTTGCGCGATACGGCTATCGCCGAATTGCGAAGCCTCGGGCATAAGGTGACGGTATCCGATTTATACGCTATGAATTTCAAAGCCGTTGCGGACAGCGATGATTTTGTGAAACGGGGCAATCCGACCTTTTTGAAATATGGGGCGGAACAGCGCCATGCTTACGAGAATGGCATGTTGTCGAAGGATATTGTGGACGAGCAGCAAAAATTGAAGTGGGCGGACGAGATCCTCTTTATTTTTCCGCTGTGGTGGCATTCTGCCCCGGCTATTTTGAAGGGATGGTTCGATCGGGTATTTACGCCGGGATTTGCTTATGGGCGGGAATCCCGACATGAAACTGGACCGTTAAAGGGCAGAAAAGCCATGCTGGCGATCACGACGGGGGCCGATCCGGACGAATATGGCGAGACGGGCGAGCTCGGCATGCTGGAGCATCATTTGGAGGGGATTCAGCAGGGAACGCTTGCTTACGCCGGGATGGAAGTTAGACCTCCTTTTATCGCCTGGCAGCCGGCGCATGTCTCTCAAGCGCAAAGGGAAGATTATTTAACTGAATTCCGGCAAAGATTGAATGAGATTGGCGGACACAACGGGAAGTAATTGCGAGATGTTACCCATGATCCAAACGAGTGCACAAGCCGTAAAGCGCATTTTATTTTATCAGGAGGATGGAACAGAATGGAACAAGCACAGAACGAAATCAAGATCATTGTGAAAGACATCAACAACATGGAATGGGATGAACTGGTAAAAGAGGGCACCGGCATAAACATGCTTGAAAAGAAATTGCTTAACGACCCCGACACCGACATGCTCATTAATTATTGTTACTATCCGGAGGGATTCATCACTCCATGGCATATCCATGAAAATATGTCGCACGGCATGTACGTCCTCGAAGGAACGTTGTACACCAGTCAAGGGTCTTTTGGCCCCGGGAACTTCGTCTGGTTTCCCGAAGGAATCGTTGCGGAACACGGTGCCGCCGCTGAAGGCGGGGCTACGGTATTGTTCATTACCAATAACTCGTTCAATATAACGTATCTGGAACAAGAATAAAGCCGCAGTCTTTCGCTCCTCAGCAGGCAGATGTATAATCATGAAAGATGCTTAGCTGCCAACACGCCCCAACCCAGGATGAATGCTATCTGCGGTTGGGGCGTTTTTTTAACTGCTGGGTGTTATACAATTTTTGGAGGACCTGCCATGAAAGCCGTAATCAATTACTACAGTAACTATGACGAGTCATCAAGGTTAACCACCGATCATTCCCGGAAGCTGGAGTTTATCACAACGGCCCATGTTCTGGATCGATATCTATCAAACGGATCCAGGATTCTTGAGCTGGGAGCGGGCACAGGGATTTATTCGTTCTACTATGCAGATAGGGGAAAAGGCAATGACATCGTTTCAACGGATATTACACCGAAACATGTCGAAATCATTCAGGATCAGATTGACCGGCAGGGCCTTCAAAATGTCCATGCGGCTCTGATGGATGCGAGGGACCTTTCGGATTTGGAGGAAGCAAGCTTTGATGCGGTGTTATGCCTAGGGCCGATGTATCATTTAACGGACATAAGGGATCAGGAGATATGCATAACGGAGTGTCTTCGAGTGCTAAAACCGGGGGGCCTTCTTGCCGTTTCGTACATCAACCGGTTTTTCATGTTTCCTTTTCTGGCCGGCGGCGACCGAAAGTATTTGAATGAGAAATGGAGAAGAACCATTTTAGAGAAGGGATTTATCGATGCCGAGGACGAGGACTGTTTTTGGACGGATGCCTATTTTCATGCCCCCGGCGAGATCGAGGAATTATTAAAAAGCCATGACACCTTGAAGCTCGAGCATGTGGCTACCGATGGAGTCGGCCTCTTTATGAGAAATACGGTTAACGGTCTGAGTGAAGACGAGTTTCAAGAATGGGTGAGCTACCATTTACAGACTTGCGCCGAGCCGTCCACTCTTGGAATTAGCAATCACGGATTATATTTGTGCCGTAAAAGGGGTAGCGAATAAATGGGAGGGCCAGCTCCAGTGAATCTGACCCATACCGGAACTCAAACGATAGAAACTGAAAGATTAATTTTAAGGAAATTCGTTATTGACGATGCTGAGGAAATGTTTGCTAACTGGATAAATGATAAAGAAATCCAGTTTAATTACGGCGAACCGGTTTGGTCAAAGAGGTTTTGGACCGGTGGATTTCATTATATTCCCGGAATGATTTTTACAGATGGGCTATTATTTTGAAAGAAACCAATGAAAACATCGGACAAATTGCTTTTTGCAGTATTGATTCAAAGCATCATTTTGCGGACATTGAATATGGCGTCAGTAGATTTTATCAGGGGAACGGGTTCGCAACTGAAGCTTTAAATGCGGTTATCGAATATACTTTCGAAAACACAGGAATAAACAGATTACAAGCTTTTCATAGAGGCAAGAATACGGCTTCGGGCAAAGTATTGCAGAAATCAAGGATGGCGTATGAGGGAACATTAAGACAATCTTTCTATTATCAAGATGAAGTTGAATACGATGATAGGATATATTATGGAATCGTTAAAACGGATTATTTGAAGAATCTATTCGACAAGCTCAGTGAGAGGAAAGGGGGATTCGAATGAGCCGAAGAACGACGGGCGTCTTGCTGATTGGTATTTCCGCTTTTTTGTACGGCGCAAAATATCTCAGCGCCGCGATTTTTGGATCCGGGTTAACCATGTGGAACAGTGAGTTATTTCACGACATGCTGGATTACGTCGGAAACGGGCCGACGGTATTAAGCGCCCTGGCGTTGATTGCGGGAATAGTCTACTTGATTTGGGCCGAGGTTGAACAAGAGCATGAGCGCATCAAGCGATTTTTGGAGAAAATCCCGAAGGACGCTTCAGCTCAAGACAATGCCGGGGAGCTGCAAGAAGCAGCCGGAAGAGAGCGGGCCGGATTCGATCAGGAGACGGACAATCGATAGTAATAACTACATACAGAACATTTATCCAATGAGGAGATGATTATATGAGTGAAAAGTACATCATTACTTCCGATCTGATTAACTTCAGGCGTACGCAAGTAACCGATCTGGACTACATCCTGCGTACCGAGCAGGATCCGGAGAACACGCCGTTTATTTCGCAGTGGACGTGGGATCAGCATTTGACTGCGCTTAGCCTAAGCGACTGTCTGCATCTCGTTATTGAAGACCGAAGCGGAAATGTGGTGGGGTATGTCATTTTGTTGGGGATAGAAAGTAACAACGATTCTGTGGAGATCATGCGGCTTGCTATTTCGGATAAAGGAAAAGGGTATGGAAAAGCGCTGCTAAAGCTGTTGCAGCAGTACGGGTTCGAGAGACTTCAGGCGCATCGGATGTGGCTGGATGTCCGGGCGCATAATTCCAGGGCGCGCTACCTATACGAGCAAGCGGGATTCAGGTTTGAAGGCGAGCTGAGGGAAAGCGTCAAAACGGCGAACGGCTATGAGTCATTGGTCCTCATGGGGATTTTAAGAGACGAATATGTCAAGTGAAAGAGAAGCCAAATGCTTGACGGTGCTGTCAAATCCGCCGCAGGCCGGGAATTTGCGGAATATAAAAAGAAGGTCGCACTTCATTGTAGTGCGGCTTTTTCTTTTTTGACATAACCGAAGCGAGAAAAAGAAAAACTTCTTTAATTTTTCCATGTTTTCTATAGTTTGTACACTATCTGTCTACCGGGAGTAAAAGTAAAATATTGCCTGAAAGACAGGTTTTGTCTAATTTTTGCCAACTCAATTGAAGAATGGAGGGGAGTTTTGGGAAAAGGGCGTGAAGTTTGGAATTCTGCTGATTTGCATGGTTTCGTGTAAACGCTTTATCCATTTTGTTGACGGAAAGGGTGGATGGAATTGTATTCTTGGAAAAAATGGATCACCGGTGCCGCCATATTCCTGTTTTTCGGCTTGCTTTGGCAGTCAAACGCGCATGCCGAGCAGCCTTATTCCTCTTATTGGTTTCCGAAGGACCTGCTGAGCTGGTCGCCGCAAACGGACAAGGACGCCGACTTCAATAAGTCGGGAATTCCGCTGGGAAGCCGTTATACGGGATATCAGGTGAATCCGAATGTGACGTTAAACCCAAAACTGGCAGCGCTTTCTTCGATGGCCGATCACACAAGCGGAACGCCGTCGCAGGGCTCGAACCAGTTCAATACGTACGCTTTTCAATATTGGCAGTATGTAGACATGCTTGTCGACTGGGCCGGCTCCTCGGGAGAAGGGATTATCGTTCCTCCAAGCGCCGATGCCATCGATGCCGCGCACAAAAACGGCGTACCGATCCTTGGCACGATTTTTTATCCTCCCACGGCTTATGGCGGGAAAATCGATTGGGTCAACGATTCTCTGGTACAAAATCCGGACGGCTCGTTTCCTTTTGCGGATAAGCTGATTGAAGTCGCGCAGTATTACGGCTTTGACGGCTGGTTCATTAATCAGGAAACGGCCGGAGGCAATTCGACCACGGCTGTGAAAATGCAGCAGATGCTGAAGTACCTGGGGGCTCATAAACCTGCAGATATGCAGATTTTCTGGTATGACGCTATGGTGAGCAGCGGCAGCGTTTCCTGGCAGGGCGCGCTGAATGCGAGCAACCGGATGTTTTTTCAGGATGACGGCGCGAAAGTGTCCGACAGCATGTTCCTCGATTTCAGATGGAGCGCAAGCACGTTAAGCTCGTCGAACGCGATGGCCGCAAGCCTTGGGAGAAGTCCATACGATCTCTACGCAGGCATTGATGTGGAGGCGAACGGCTACAATACCTCGGCCAGATGGTCTTCCATTTTCCCGGCCGGAGGCAACCCGGTGATGTCCCTCGGGCTATACCGTCCCGACTGGGCTTACAAGTCTTCGAGCGGGCAGACGGATTTTTACGCCAGAGACAACCGATTCTGGGTCGGGCCTAGCGGCGACCCGAGCCGAACGACTCCTGGAGCCAGCTGGCCAGGTATCGCCAACTTCATACCGGACAAGACGCCGGTGACAAGCTTGCCGTTTGTGACCCATTTTAACGCGGGGCAAGGTCATTTGTTTGCGGTGAACGGCGAAGTGCTTCGCGACCAAGACTGGAACAACCGCAGCTTGATGGATGTCATGCCGACCTGGCGCTGGATTACCGATAGCCCCGGCACTCCCTTGAAGCCGGATATCGATTTCTCCACAGTCTATTACGGCGGCAGCTCGCTTAAGGTTTCCGGCGATCTTGGTCCGTCAAACGCCACAGCGATCAAGCTGTACAAAACCGATCTGCCGGTGGATGCGGACACCACATTGGGGCTTGCCTTCCAATTGTCCGATCCGGGATCAGCCGAGTCGCATATGCAGGTCGGCGTTTCTTTCTCGGACGATCCGAACAAATTCGAGTATTGGGATGCGGGCGCCTCTGCCGGAGCAGGCTGGACAACCCGCCAAATCCCGATGGGTGAGCACGCCGGGAAAAGGATTGCGGCGATAGGGCTGCGTTTTGCCAGCGAAACGCCAATCCCCGGCTACTCGGTGAATATCGGAGAACTGTCCGTTTCGGAATCCGCAGGGCAACCGGAGCTTGGTCCGCAGCTTAGCGACCCCACGATGGAAAACGAGTTTGACGGTGGAGTTGCGGCGGACGCGCGGATCAAGTGGACGAAAACCGATCCGGCTGCTTCCTTGTTTGAGGTTTATCGGGTTAAACCGGATGGAACCCGGGAAATCCTCGGGGCAACGCCAAACAACGCGTATTATGTTCCCGAAATCAAACGGATCGGGAAAGAAACGGAGTCGGTGCTGGAAATCGTCGGGGTTGACCGCGACTTCCATCGCGGAACGCCGGTGACGGTCACACTGCAGTGGCCTGAATATCCGAAACCCGTGGCGAATTTCATCATGAGCCAATCCTACGCCGCTCCGGGGCAGCCGGTAGATTTGTTCGACCAATCGTCGAAAACGGCCGATTCGGTGAGCTGGGATATCCCTGGAGGTCAAGTGGATTACAGCACAGGGCATCCTAGCGTGACCTTCGCTCAAGAAGGAACGTATACGGTCACGTTAATCGCAACCAACAGCTCGGGCGAAGACCGCCATACGGCGGAGATCCATGTGACTTGGGCGATTTCGGGCGGGTTGTCGAACCTGGCGCTGAACAAAACGGCAAACGCCGATTCAACCTGCGCCGCAAGCGAAGCGGCCAAATATGCATTTGACGGCAGCCTTTCGACCAAATGGTGCGGCAATGCCGGTGCGGGACCGCGCTGGGTCGTCAGCGATTTGGGAGGCAGCTACGCGATTACGGATTTTGCCATCTCCCATGCCGAGCTGGGTGGAGAGGCTATCAGCATGAACACGTCCGACTATAAAATTCAGCTTAGCGACGACAAAGCGAATTGGAGAGACGTTGTCACAGTGCAGGGCAACACGAAGGGACTCACCCAAGACGTGATTGATTTGGCCGAAGCGAAATATGTCCGGCTGTGGATTACGAAGCCAACCGCTACCACCGATAACGCGGCGCGAATCTATGAATTCGTGGTTAACGGGTATGGCATCAATCCGGTGTTCCAAAGCCTTAACAGCGCAGCCGATGCGGGCAGCATCGTCAGCCTGCTCGGATCTCCCGCGGCTCCGGGGCTCCATTTGAACCTCGAAACGTACAGCCGCCTGAACGGCGCTGCCCAAAATACCGTTGCCGCTGCGCTCCTTAGCGGAAAACCCCAAGGCGGTTACTTTAGCAGTGCGTCCGTTCAGGAGGTGCTGGATCGGGCGGTTTCCGGGTTCGATTTAACGGCGCCGACGATTACAGCATCTATTCATGACGGAGACGTGTTTACCGATGACCAGTCGGTTACGGTAGATATCTCGGTGACGGACGAGGGGGCGGGGGTCAACGGAAGCGAAACCTCCGTCACGCTCGGCGGTGAAGTTATGCAGCCGGGAATAAGTTTAGAATTGTATAAGCTCACCCCCGGCGAGCATACGATCGTGGTCACGGCCAGCGATTTGGCGGGGAACCGCGCCGATTTAACGATTCATTTTCAAATCGCGGTAAGCCTCGATTCCTTGAACGCCTTGGTGGATAAGTTCGCGAAGGAAGAGGGGATTGACAACGGTGGCATCGCAAACAGCCTGCAAGCAAAGCTGCATACGGATGCTCCCGCACTGGACAGCTTCGTCCATGAGGTGAACGCACAGAGAGGCAAGCATATTACCGATGAAGCCGCCGAGTATTTGCTCCGCGATGCAAGCCTGCTTCTGCAAGAACAATAATTCATGGCATTAAAAAAAGAGTCGGCATCAAGCGCCGACTCTTTTTAATTTTTTTGCAGATAATCGAGTGCTTGGCGCATCTTATCCAAATAAGCCGCGCTGCCGTCCGAGCACATGAACTTGATCTCCGGCGCCGGGGGCATAGCGGCGTTTTCAACACCTGCGGGTTCGCCCAGCATGCAGCACAGCCGGTCCACGGTCCCCCGGCTCCCGTCGATGAGCTCGATATGAGGCGGGAGGACTTGCCGCAGCAGCGGCTTGTAAAACGGAAAATGCGTGCATCCGAGCACGATCGTGCCGTACTCAGCAAGGTCGACTCCGGCCAGCTTTTCCTCGAAATACCGCTCGATTTCGGCCGGGTCGAAGTTAAGCTGCTCGCAGTATTGCACGAGCTCCGGCAGCGGAATGGAATCTACGACTTTGTGATCGTCGACTCTGGCCACAAGGTCGGTGTATTTTGACAAACTCAGCGTTAGCGATGTGGCTAACACAAGCACCCGTTTGCCGGCTTCGCGGCTTCGGCGAACGGCCGGTTTCACCGCTGGCTCCATACCGATGATTGGGATGCGGTATGTGCTTCGAAGTTCGTCAATCGCCGCGCTTGTCGCCGTATTGCAGGCCACGACCAGCGCTTTGACGTTTTCACGCATGATGAGTCCGACCGATTCCTGAACGTACCGCTTGACCTCGGGTAACGTTTTGGTCCCGTAGGGGACATGCAGCGTATCGGCAAAATAAAGAAAGTCTTCTTCCGGGAGCTTTTTCATAGCTTCTGTTAACACGGTCAAGCCGCCAATCCCCGAATCAAAAAATGCGATTTTCACCTGTATCACCTGGATTTGTTTGGTTTATGCTTATCTTGGCTGTCTTTCGTCGGCTGCGTCCCATTCCCGGTAAAACTGCTCCAGAAACCGCAGCATAAATTCATGTCTGGATTCGGCCAGTTCCTTGGCGCGCTTCGTATTCATCAGATCCTTCAGCTTGAGCAGCTTCTCGTAAAAATGATGAATGGACGTGTTCTCCTCGCTGCGATATCCGACCTCCGCAAAATCCCGTCCCGGCTCATGTATGGACCGTCCCTTGGAGCCGCCGTAAGCAAAGGTTCTGGCGATGCCGATCGCACCGATGGCGTCAAGCCGGTCGGCATCCTGAACGATTTGTCCCGCGAGGGTAGACATCGGCGGGTTCATTCCGCCATTATAAGACATTGTCGCAATAATCTCCATCACTTCGGAGACGACGGATTCGTCTTCAACATGTTCCAGCAGCCAGCCGCGAACCTTGGCCAGCCCGGCGTCCTTGGAGGGATTCAGCTTTTCGTCCGCCACATCATGCAGCAGGGCGGTCAGCTCGCAAACGAATACATCCGCTTGCTCCTCCCTGGCAAGAGCCATTGCCGTATTCCTTACTCTATGAATATGCCACCAGTCATGGCCGCTGCCATCGCTTCCGTGCGCTTCTTGTGCAAAAAGTTCCGCTTTTTTTATGACCTCTTGAGATGAAAGCATCTTCCGACAACACGACCTTTCGAACCCCGATTTTTGCGGAGTCGCTGATTATCATCTTACCGCAAAATTGAAATTGTTTAAATGGTTACCTCCCCAGAGACAAACTGCCCCCGACGAAAGCCGCGAAGGGCCGGTCGGAGGCAGTGAATTCTTAAGCGATTAAATTATTTCACTTGAAGCGTATCATCCAGCCACTCGAACACACGATGATTGAAGAACAGAAGCGCTCCGAAATGGCAGTGCTCTTCGGCGCCTTCTTCCGACGTGAACTTCATGTAGGTTTTGGGGCAGGTCAGCACATCGTACAACTGCTGAGGCTGACCGGCAAAAAAATGATC
This sequence comes from Paenibacillus terrisolis, assembly GCF_056171975.1. Lineage (NCBI taxonomy): Bacteria > Bacillati > Bacillota > Bacilli > Caryophanales > Paenibacillaceae > Paenibacillus > Paenibacillus terrisolis. The sequence goes on from NZ_JBKFGG010000040.1 coordinate 14,219, forward strand.
GGCTTCCGCTTCGCATACCAAAGTCGGACACTTGATGTTCTCGGCAATTCCCTCCAATGTGAAGGGTTCCGTCTTGTCGACAAGCTCCTGTAACGAGGCGGCTTTGAATGTAAACATCCCGTTCTCGATAGCCCAGCGAATATTGGTGCCCATGGAGTTCAACATCTGTTTGAAGGCCTGTTCCATAATGGCGGGATCGACCGTCATCTCGGGTCCGGGACCTTGATCGAAAGAGGCGGGCGGTTGTTTCTTGCTCATTTCCCCATATTGGAAGGAGAAGAGCCCGTCATTCGCAATACAAGCCGCAAGCCGATGCTCGAATGCGGCCGCCCGCGAAGCCAGAATGCCGCCGAGGCTGATGCCCATCAGGGCAATTCGCTGCGGATCGACTTCGGGATAGGTCAGCAAATGGTCGACAACCGGCGTAACCACCTTTTCCCAGTCGTGCCGGAACGGAAGATGCTGCTCGCGAATGACCGCTCCTTGACCGGGACCTTCGAAGGTTAAGCAGTGATAGCCGCGCTTCAGCGCTTCCGATACGATCTGGAGATAAAGCTCTTCCTGAATGGAATCAAATCCGCCGTGGACAAGCAGCACGGGACGCTGCTCCCGGTCCACTCTATAAAAATAGGCGGGCAAAGTGGTTCCCTCGTAGGGAATTTCGACTTGCTCCACATTGACCTTTAATTCCTGCATGGACTGGCGGAACGACTCCCGGCTGTTTCCCCAAGTCTCGATAATTCGAGGATCTTCGGGATTGCCATGCAGGAAAAACTCCGCAGCCCGATAGTAATTCGAGGCGCGCAGATAAAATTGCCCGGCACTAATCCGGTTGCCCCGCGCAAGGCTCTGATCGCCTAAAGAGCGGACTCTTTGAGCCGCCCCAACCCATGCCTTGTACCAGCTTTCAAAATCTCCTTCTTGAATCCGGTAAGCGGTCGACAGGCATTCGCCGATGTCGGCGCCTCCATAAGGGGCGTAAGACAAAGTTCTCAGCAGTTCAAAGGAAAACGTCTGATCTTCAAAAACAAGCTTCATTTGATCACCACTCCATGTTCTTTTAAAGTATGATTCCCGGCAAACCGACTGACAATTTATAGATCATCTTTGATACAGGTTAAATATAACCTATAAAAACAAATAGGTCAATATTATTATGAGTTAAAATTGACCTATATCAGATTTGTTGTTTATTCCGGGAAACTGGTTTAAAATATTCGTGTTATCCAATTGAAACGGCAGGGGTTGTTGAAATGAATTCGATACGTTACGCTATCCTTTCGCTGCTTGCCCGCGAGCCGCTTAGCGGATACGACATCAAGCAGCAAATGAATAACCGTTTAAGTCCATTCTGGAAAGTGGGCAGCAATCAGGTCTATCCCGAATTGTCCAAGATGGAGACGGAAGGTCTCATCGAATTGCAAGGAGTTGAACAGAATACCTATCGTCCGGCCCGGAAGGTGTATGCGGCGACTGAGGCGGGAAGACAAGCCATCGTGGATTGGACGATCATCGACACGGAGGCGGTGGAGAACGTCCGGGACGATTTTCTTCTGAAAATATATAATTCCTGGCTGGTTGAGCCGGAGAAAATGAGAACGTTGATCGAGAGTGCCAAAAAACAGCACGAAGAGAGGCTGGCGATGTATCTCGACAAGACGGAGGAGTTGTACCGGCTTAAGGAATCCGTTGCCGATCCCGATCAGTATGCCTCGTCCATTGCGATCGTAGAGTTCGGAGTCTCTTACGAACGGACCTACATCAATTGGTGCGAGGGGTTGCTGGCCAAGCTTTAACCAAGAGAAACATCCATGGCGTTCATTCCTGGAATGCCGATTTCATTTAGCGTGGTGATATGCTTGTTCAAAATAATGCTGATCGAAGACGACTTAACTTTATTTCAGGAAATTAAGGACCGGCTGCTTCAGTGGTCTTATGAGGTTTATGGAGTTCGGGATTTCGGGAAGGTGATCGAGGAATTTACGGAGTGCCGCCCCGAGCTTGTCATTATCGATATCCAACTGCCGAAGTTCGACGGCTTCCATTGGTGCCGCATGATCCGTTCGCATTCCAATGTGCCGATCATCTTTCTGTCTTCCCGGGATCATCCCGCCGATATGGTCATGTCCATGCAGCTTGGCGCGGATGATTTCATCCAGAAGCCGTTTCATTTCGACGTGCTGATCGCTAAAATCCAGGCCACGCTCCGCCGGGTATACAATTACAACACGGAACGGACGGAACTGCGAACCTGGCGCGGCGCAGCCGTGGAATACGTGAAGAACACCGTGTCGAACGACATGGGCGCCGTCGAGCTGACGAAAAACGAGATGTATATACTAAAGCTGCTTATTGAAAAGAAAAATGCGATCGTTAGCCGAGAGGAACTGATGAAGCATCTCTGGGACAACGAGCATTTCGTCAGCGACAACACGTTGACGGTGAACGTGAATCGTCTGCGCAAAAAACTGGAGGCGATCCGCCTTGACGCCTTTATCGAAACCAAAGTGGGACAAGGCTACATGGCCACGGAAGAAGCGGCTCCGTTATGATCGTAAAATATTTGGTTGAACGCTTAAGCTGGATCCTGCTTTTTTCTTTCTTTCAGCTGTTGCTTTTGTTCGTCGCTTTTGTCGATAATGCCATTCCTTTTCTTCCGATACTCTATTTCGTGTTTTTATCCGTGCTGGCATTCGTGGGGTTTCTTTTCCTCCGATATCCGAAGGAAACGCGGTTCTATAAAAGTCTGGCCGCATGGGACGATACGTATGAACTGGCTTCGGTCGCTGATCCGGATAGCCCTTTTGAGGAGATCGCGATGGAAGTGCTCACGCTGCAAACGGAACGGTACCGGCAAGGCATCTCTCTTCAGCGGGTGGAGCTGGAGCAGGAGAAGGACGAGCTTCTGTCCTGGATTCACGAAGTAAAAACGCCGCTTACGGCGATGCAGCTCATGATCGAACGTCTGGACGACGAGACTTTGAAATCGCAGCTTATGTACGAATGGCTGCGGGTTCATATGCTGCTGGACCGGCAGCTGCATCAAAAGCGCATTCCTTTTATTAAAAACGATCTCTACATCGAAAAAGCGGAGCTTGAAGCCGTCGTTTATAAAGAGATCAAGGAGCTTAAATCCTGGTGCCTGCAAAAAGGCATCGGCTTCGAGGTCTCGCTTCGCGAGAGCGAGGTGCTGACGGACGTGAAATGGCTCGGTTTTATCCTCAGGCAGTTGTTGTCCAATGCCGTGAAGTACAGCGGCGCGTCCGACATCGTGATCGAAAGCGGCTGCATGGAAGAGGGGCAAGCCTTTTTAAGCATCCGGGACTTCGGCAGAGGCATTGATTCGAAGGATTTGCCGCGCATCTTCGACAAGGGGTTTACGTCCACGTCCGAGCATGTCGGCAGCGCCGCGACCGGAATGGGGCTTTATCTGGCGGGAAAAGTAGCCGATTCGCTCCTGATTCGCATCACGGTGAATTCCCGGCTGGGCGAAGGAACCACCTTTACGCTGACATTTCCGAAAAGCAATGAATTTGTGGGGCTGATGGGCATGTGACAACAATGTCACATGCCTGCGCTGTTTTGTTCGGCGAATCGAAGGACTCCGCCGGGCCTCCTTGGTTATGATAGGGGCAAGAAGCAAAGGAGTGTGGAGCATGGCCATTTTGGAAGCCAGCAAAATTCATAAAAGCTATGGAAACAAATTCAACAAACAGGAAGTGCTGCGGGGAATCGATCTCCAAGTGGAAAAGGGCGAATTCGTCAGCATTATGGGCGCTTCCGGCTCGGGCAAAACGACGCTGCTGAACGTGTTGTCCTCGATTGACAAAGTCAGTCTCGGCAGCATCAAGATCGAGGGCAAGGAGTTCACCGGGCTCAAGGAGAAGGAACTCGCCGAATTCCGCAAGCATCACCTCGGGTTCATTTTTCAGGAATACAATCTGCTTGATACATTGACGGTCAAAGAAAACGTGCTGCTGCCGCTTTCGATCAAAAAGGTGTCCCGGAAGGACGCGGACCGGAAGTTCCAGAGCGTTGCCGAGGAGCTGGGGATTTACGAGCTGAGGGACAAGTACCCGAACGAAATTTCCGGCGGACAGAAGCAGCGGACTTCAGCGGCGCGGGCGTTTATCCATGACCCGAGCATTATTTTTGCCGACGAGCCGACGGGGGCGCTTGACTCGAAGTCGGCTTCCGACCTGCTGGGAAAACTGAGCGAACTGAACCGAAAAATCGAAGCCACAATCGTCATGGTGACCCATGATCCGGTGGCCGCGAGCTACTGCAGCCGAGTCGTTTTTATCCGGGACGGACAGATTTACACCCAGCTTCATAAAGGGGAGGAATCCAGACAGGCTTTTTTCAACGGTATCATTCAAACGCAAGGCGTGCTGGGCGGTGTACAAGTATGAACCTGAATTACCTGATTTACCGCAATTTGAAGAAAAACCTGAAGAACTATTATTTGTACGTTTTCGCGCTGGTGTTCAGCGTCGCGCTCTATTTTGCGTTCGTGACCTTAAAGTTTGATCCTTCCTTGGATCAAGCCAAAGGAACCGTGAAGGGTTCTGCCGGCTTATCCGCCGCATCGGTCCTGCTGGTTGTGATCGTCTCCATCTTCCTGCTGTATGCGAACAACATCTTCATCAAGCGGCGCGGTAAAGAAATCGGGTTATTCCAGCTGATTGGACTGACGAAAAGAAGGATCTTCTGGATACTGAGCAGCGAAAATCTGATTTTGTATTTCGGGTCCATGCTGCTTGGCATTTTCATTGGCTTTTCCGTCTCCCGTCTGCTTATGATGATCCTGTTCAAAATCATCGACGTGAAGGCGGCCGCCAATCTGAATTTTTCCGTACAGGCTCTGTTTCAGACGGTGGTTGTGTTTGCGGCGATTTACCTGCTCATCATGCTGATGAATTACACATTTATCCGGGGACAAAGCATTTTGTCCTTGTTCCGGGTTCAATCCACCACCGAGAATAAGATCCGCAAAATGCCCTTTTCCGAAATTGTGATGGGCTTGCTGGGAATCGGCCTGATCGCGCTCGGCTACGATCTGTCCACAAAGCTGTTCAGCGGGGATTACACCGAGTTGACAGAGATGTTCCTGGCGATGATCTTCATCCTGGGTTCGGTGATTTTGGGAACTTATTTGTTTTATAAAGGATCGGTAAGCTTTATTTTTAATATGATCCGCAAAAGCAAGGGCGGATACTTGTCGCTCAAAGATGTGCTGTCCCTGTCTTCGATCATGTTCCGGATGAAATCGAACGCCCTGCTGCTGACGATTATTACTACGGTTTCGGCGCTGGCGATCGGGCTGTTGTCGCTAAGCTATATTTCGTTCTATTCGGCGGAAAAGACCGCCATGCAAAACGTGCCGAACGATTATTCCATTCTTAGGGAAGACGACGCTGTGAAGTTTACCGAGGCGCTGCAGAAAGAAGGAATCGTCTATCGGGAAATGCGCAGGCATGTGGTGATGGTGAATGCGGATTTATCGCAGATCATCGGCACGGACTTCAACGCGACAAGCGGGCTCACACCGCTCCCCGTTGTGAGCGACGCCGAAGTTCCCGGCGAAGACATGTCTCCGGACGAAACTCTTTTTGCCGGTTCCAGCGATGCCGTAAGTCAATTTATGGGCATCCGTTCAACCGGAGAGGTAACGATGGAGGGGCCGACAGACGGAGACGGGATTCGGCTGAATCTGACCGGATTGGATAAGGACGCCGTACTTCCCATTTATTTCTCGGTAAACTTGCCGACGGCGATTGTGGATCAAACGGTCTATGAGCGTTTAGCCCGAGAGGCGGACCCGCAGGTTCAAAAGGATAGTGATGTGTACATTGCCATTGATATCGAAGACGCGTCCCAATTGGATCAAGCCGATGCGATTTTTCATGAGCTGCGGTTTTCGGAGAAAGCCGGATATATGTCCCAACATGAGCTGACGATCAATCAAAAGACGAATATGGGGCTTATTATGTTTATCGTCGGATTTCTGGGACTTACTTTCCTGATTACTTCAGGCTGCATCTTGTACTTCAAGCAAATGGGCGAGGGCGAAGAGGAGAAACCAAACTACACGATCCTTCGGAAGCTTGGATTTACGGAAGGAAATATGCTGCGCGGCATTCAGTTCAAGCAGGTGTTTAACTTCGGCATTCCGCTGGTCGTCGGGCTGTCCCACAGCTATTTTGCCATCAAATCCGGCTGGTTTTTGTTCGGGACGGAGTTGTGGATGCCCATGATTCTGGTCATGCTGCTGTATACGGCGCTGTATTCAATTTTCGGATTGCTGTCGGTGCTCTTTTATAAACGGGTTATTAAAGACGCGTTGTAAAAAAAATGAAAAGAAGAAGGTCAGACTCTTTCGGCCTTCTTCTTTTTTTGTGTATACTGAAATGTATGGATTGACAATATTGGAGGGAATAAGTTGAGCAGAGTGGCAGAGAAAGAGAGATTGGGCAATCCCTTGCAAGGGTTTGCCGAATTCAGCAGAAAAGTGGCGGCGGAAGGCTCCGTTCTGTTGAAAAACGATGGGAATGTCCTTCCGATTCGGGAAGGCGAAGGCGTTTCAATTTTCGGAAGAATTCAAATTGATTACTACCGCAGCGGCACCGGGTCGGGAGGCAGCGTAAACGTGCCTTATACGACAAATCTTCTGGAGGGCCTTCGGAAGCAACCGAACATCAGTGTCAATGAGAAGCTTGCCGCGGTTTACGAGAAATGGGTGGAGGATCATCCGTTCGACAACGGCGGCGGGGGCTGGGCGGCGGAGCCTTGGTTCCAGCAAGAAATGCCGCTGACCGACGAGTTGGTGAGCGATGCGCGTCAAAATTCCGCCAAAGCGATCGTCGTCATTGGCCGGACCGCCGGCGAGGATCAGGATAATGCGCATGAGCCGGGCAGCTATTTGTTGACGCCGGAAGAACGGGGAATGCTGAAAAAGGTGACGGACCATTTCGAACAAACGGCCGTCGTGCTGAATGTTTCCAATATCATCGACATGAGCTGGCTGAACGACGAAGAATACATATACCCGATTTCCGCCGTTATTTATGCGTGGCATGGCGGGATGGAGGGCGGAAACGCGATTTCCGACGTGCTTGCCGGCCAGGTGACGCCAAGCGGCAAGCTGACCGATACGATTGCGTATTCCATCGACGATTATCCGTCGACCCGCAATCATGGCGGTGAGTTCACGAACGTTTATCAGGAAGATATTTATGTGGGTTATCGTTATTTTGAGACGTTTTGCCCGGACAAGGTGCAGTTCGAATTCGGGTATGGGTTGTCTTATACGGAGTTCGAAATTACACCCGAAGCGGCAACACTTACTTCTATAGCGGGTAGGCCGCATTTTGAAGTCAGTGTTGCCGTGCAAAATATTGGAACCAATTATGCGGGCAAAGAGGTTGTGCAGATCTACGTAGAAGCGCCGCAAGGCAAACTGGGCAAGCCGGCGAAAGTGCTGGCCGGATTCGGAAAAACCGGAGTGCTGCAGCCCGGCGAATCGCAGCGGCTCACCATTCGTTTTCCGCTTAATTCGCTCGCTTCCTACGATGACGGCGGAGTGACGGGGTTCCGTTCGGCTTATGTATTGGAAGCCGGGACGTACCAGTTTTTTGCGGGAAGCAGCGTAAAGAATCTGACCCGTGTCCATTTTGAGGGACAGGACGGTTACTTACTGGACGAGCTTCGCGTTGTGGAGCAGCTTGAAGAAGCATTGGCGCCGACGGAAAGCTTCGCGAGAATGAAGCCGGGCTCCAGAAAACAAGACGGTTCCTATGAGCTTGGGCAAGAAGCGGTGCCGACGCGCCAGGTTTCCCTGCGGAATCGGATCGAGGCGAATCTCCCGGAAACGCTTGAGCAAACCGGGGATCGAGGATATAAGTTAAAAGACGTTCACGACGGAAAAATCAACTTAAAGGACTTCGTCGCGCAGCTCTCCGATCAGGATCTGGCTTCCATCGTCCGGGGAGAAGGCATGAGCAGTCCGCTTGTTACTCCGGGTACGGCCGCCGCTTTCGGGGGAGTCAGCGACCGGTTGTTAAGCTACGGCATTCCGCTAGCCTGCGCGGCGGACGGTCCGTCCGGCATCCGTATGGACAGCGGGCATATGGCGACGCAGGTGTCCATCGGCACCTTGCTGGCCGCTACCTGGGACCCGGAGCTTGTTGAAGAACTTTACGTAATGGAAGGCCGGGAAATGCTGAGTTATAACATCGATACCCTGCTTGGACCGGGGCTTAACATCCGCCGCAGTCCACTTAATGGACGGAATTTTGAGTATTTCTCGGAAGATCCGCTCGTGACCGGTATTTTTGCCGTTGCGTGCTCGCGCGGCATCCGGCAAGGCGGCTCGAATGCGACGTTGAAGCATTTTGCCTGCAACAGCCAGGAAAAGCATCGGAGCCAAGTCAACGCGGTGGTATCCGAACGAGCGGTTCGCGAAGTGTATTTGAAGGGCTTCGAAATGGCGGTCAAAGAGGGCGGCGCGATTTCCGTCATGACTGCTTATAACCCGGTGAACGGTCACTGGTCGGCTTCCAACTATGATCTGAACACGACGATTCTTCGTAAGGAATGGGGCTTTCAAGGAATCGTCATGACGGATTGGTGGGCGAAAATGAACGATTGCGTTGACGGGGGGCCCGCCGACAAGCGCTGGACGAGCTGGATGGTTCGCGCGCAAAACGATCTTTACATGGTAGTTCCTAACTTTGGCGCGGAAGTTAATGCCATGAACGATAATACGATGGAAGCCTTGGAGAAGCGAACCATAACCCGCGGGGAACTTCAGCGCAGCGCAATGAATATTTGCGAATTTATCATGCGTTCTCCCGTGATTTCCCGGAAACAGGTGATCAAAGAGTCGGTTCACGCGTTCAAAGCGAATCCTTCGATTACTGCAGAGGCTCACGTGCAGACGATCTCGGGAAATGCCCGAGTGGTGCCAAGCGCGGATGCGCCAGCGTATTTGAAGGTAGAGGAGTCCGGCGAATACCGGATCATTGTCAACGTCATGTCGCCGGATTCCTCGCTTGCCCAAAGCGCATGCAACGTCAGCCTGAACGGCGAACTCGCGACCACGATTCAGACCCACGGAACGGAAGGCGAGTGGGTGATGCAGAAGCTGGAAAAGGTCGCGCTCGAAGCCGGTCTTTATGAGCTGAAGCTGGATTTCATCAAACCCGGTATCCAGATCGGTTGGATCGAATTCAAGCGATAATCGAATATTCTCAAACAAAAACTCAGGGTGCAGCTTTAGCCGGCCCTGAGTTTTTGTTTCGGCGGATTACTGTTTAATCACCAGAATATCGCGCGGAGGTTTGCGAGTGCTACGAATGAGAGCAATTTCCGCATCCGTCAAAATGCGGCCGACCAAAATAAAGGACGACGTGAGGTTGTCGAAACCGAAAGTCCCCAGATTCGCTACGTTTTGACTGCCCCGGAACACGCGGAAGGATCCTTGGAAATTCGTTCCGGAAAATAGGATAAGCGTAACCAGGGCTCGGCGGATTTCATTTCTGACTCTGAAGCTGGAGAGCTCATTGTCAAAGCGAAATGCTCCGAGGTCCCGAACCGCGATGCCCCCGCGTTTGAAGATAATTCGGCGCCCCGTAAAGTTGATGCCTGACCAAAATTCAAGACGTAAACCTCTGTTTAGCAGCAACGATATCACTCCTTTCTAAGGTTGATATAGCTTATTGCAGCTTTTAAAAATGGTATAAGCCAAATAGAGCAGAGGAATTGCTTGTTTTTGGATTTTACATCCTTGGAAATAGGGCCCATTTTATGATCCACGACAACCCGGCTATTGGCACCTTGACAGAGGGCCAAGGACTGCCGAATGAAAGGACCCGAATGGGGCAGTCTATCCTCAAAGGAGGGACCACCCATGCCGCATGATCCAAAACCTGTAGAAACCGATGGAGATCCGAAAACCGTTTATGAGGACACATCTCCGCATCTGCGCACTGGCTTTGAGCCGGGCCTGAGCGATATCACCGACAGTTCTTCGGAAACAGAGGAGGAAGCTAAAAATAGCAGTGGGAAAAGCAGCCGTTGAAGCAAGCCCTGCTTCTGAACTCAAAAATACGCGCAATTTGCGCGTATTTTTTAATGGCTTCAGCCAGTTGAGCATGCGAAGCGTGGGAAACAGAAAATCACCAGCTATGCAGGGGAGGGCAGTCGAACTTATAGCAAAAACCGCCTGATGCAGACGTTCTAATAGGAGTGTTCAAGCCACTATGTAATAGCGAAAGGAAAAGTGGGTTTAATGGCTAGTACCTCCTCAACTCCAAATAGACTCTTCCTACCACTTTACAACGATGGAACTTCATTAACTGGAAATTCTCCTGTTAATTGGGCCCTTATTGAATCTGGTCGAACACGAACTGGAAATCCTCCAGCTAAATCATCGATTTAAGCCATAGACTTCCTCGTTTGCCGAAATTAGTGGGAGCATTTCCAGTTAAATCGCCGTAATTTCACATTTTGCTTAAATTAGTGGAGCTTTTCCCGTTACTAGATCGTAAATAAGTTGACTTCGGGCTCTAGAAGAGAGTTCTCCGGGTAATCGAGCGCCAATAAAGTTAAGTTTATCAATATTGAAAACTAATTGCCGGGCAGTTGGATGCCGCGCCAGCCGCTTACACCGCATTGGCCATATTCATGATCACCCGCAGCCACCACCGTACCGTCCGATTTCAGACCGACAGTATGAGTGCAACCCGCCGCTATCGCCACGATATCGTGCCAGCCGCTTACCTTGCATTGGCCTTCATTATTTCGGCCTACAGCCATCACCTTGCCGTCCGACTTAAGACCGATGGTATGCTGGCTACCCGCCGCTATCGCCACGATATCGTGCCAGCCGCTTATATCGCATTGGCCCTGCTTATTCAGACCCACCGCCGCCACCTTGCCGTCCGTTCTAAGCCCGACGGTATGAAGGTAACCTGCGGCTACCGCCACTATGTCATGCCAGCCGCTTACATCGCATTGGCCATAGCGGTTATTACCCGCCGCCGTCACCGAGCCGTCCGATTTAAGTCCTACGGTATGCCAGTCACCCGCCGCTACCGCCACCGTATCACGCCAACCGTTTACATCGCATTGGCCTTCATTATTTCGGCCCGCAGCCACCACCGTACCATCCGATTTGAGCCCGACGGTACGACGCCACCCCGCGGCTACCGCCACAATATCGCGCCAGTCGCTTACATCGCATTGACCATGCTTATTCCAACCCACCGCCGCTACAGTTCCATCCGATCTAAGCCCGATGGTATGAGCATTCCCCGTATTCGTCGCCAAATGAACATTACCCGCCGCAACCGCCACAATATCATGCCAGTCGTTTATATCGCATTGACCATATTTATTATCGCCTACCGCCGTCACTGTGCCATCCGATTTAAGACCAATGGTATGACGACAACCCGCCGCTATGGTATCTTTAGGCCACCGTATTCTCTTGTTTTTCATCGTTATCATGGCAGAAGACTCAATTTTAAAGCAGGACGCACACCATACCCGTTTATACTGTTATTCCCATAGCTGCGAATGCTGCAACCTGTACCTACAAAAGATGAGCGTGAAGGTTTGTTTCCTTGTGTTCGCAGCCACCACCAAGAACAGCCAATTTCTTCGCCTTCTCTGATGATATAGTTATCTTTGTTCGTTTTATCATATACGTATAAGCTGCATCCATCGGACTTTTTCGTCTTGGCAAAATCGGTTCCAGCAGCGCGCCTTAAATCCTTGTCGTGGGTCTCGGATAAATCTTTTATCTCGGCAACGCTAAGCAAAAAGACTTTATCCTCCGTATCCGGGCAGTCCTGTCCGTTGTCCGAGCAATGAGCCGTCTTTATGGAATGTTTTTCGGCGGTATTAAATGCAGCATTATAAAATTCATCATTCAGCCATTCGCGCAAATCACAGTCATTCCACGTAATTTCTAAGCATTCCCGCCACTTCAAATCCGTGCTTTTGCCGTGATATCTCTTGCAGTCCAAAATATACTCACTCAGAACAAACAGCTCGCTTCCTGAATTTTGAAGAACAAGCCATTTAATCGCCTGTTCTTTACCGTCGACGGACTGCGGATACATGCCAAACGTAATGAATTCGCCGGGTTTTAGATCCCGATACTTTGAAGCGAAATGGACCTTTTCCAATTAAGTTGTCCTCCTCGATTTTTTATTCCAATTTCGATCATATAACATTCATGCAAGATTTCACTTGATGTAGCAAGAATCCTTGTGTGGATAACCATTGCCTCTTATAATATTGTTGCTGTACTTTAGAGTTTGACTTTAAGGAAGGTGACGCAGGTGGACAAAACCTTTACCCCGAAACAGTTGGCCAAGAGACTTCAAGTCAGCACCACAACCTTACGAAGATATGAAAGTCTCGAATTGGTGCCTGACGTACCTCGGACAGCCAGTAATAGAAGATATTATACTCCGCTGCATGTCCAAGCGTTCCTTGCTTTACGGTCTTTGATCAACGGATTCGATTTGCCTGTCGCCTACGATGTCATGAGCTTAATTAAAAAAGGGTACGTTGAACAAGCTCTCTGGAAGATCAATTTACAACAGTACAACATCCAGGTTGAGAAGCAGCGAGTCGAGGAAATCATGAGTCTCATTCGTCAAACTGATTTCTCCATGTATAGGAACATTCGGGTCACGGATGAACTGAAAATTGGGGAGGTCGCCATTATCGCCGGTATTAACCCCTCCGCTATTCGACATTGGGAAAAGGAAGGGCTTATTCGAGCTAAGCGGAATCCGGAAAACGGATATAGAGTCTTTACATCGCGGGAATTAAAAAAAATTATAGTGCTAAGCAGTTTAAGGAAAACCGTCTTTTTCATTGAAAGCATGAAACAGTTGCTTGAAGCTTTAAATACGCATGATCTATCTACGATTGAACGTTCTTTTAAAGCGGCTCTTCAGAAGCTGGATGAGCAATTGAAAAAGCAAATGAATGGCATATCAGAACTGATGAGATATAAAGAATTTTATACACATATTTAAGCGAACAAGGCGTTGATGTGGGCGAGCTGAACGTCAATGCCGAATTTAATTTTGGCGGATTTGAGTTTAAGGATCCTGACGGGAATATGCTCGGCGTGAGTCATGTGATTCAGAGAGGTCAAACATGAAGCGGAATTTGAGTTCAAAATCGATGAATCGAGCAATAAAATTTCCATATACTCTTCATTCAAGGAACTATGATAAAATGGAAAAATCATTTCCAGTTCCTGCGGGAGGGTCAGCATGAGGACCTATTTGATACGCCGAACGATTCATTCTATGATAGCGCTGTTTATCATACTAAGCGTGTGCTTTTGCATCATGCGTCTCATGCCGGGGAATTACTGGTCACAATCCGCAGGCATGACGGAAGCGGATATCCTTTATGCCAATCAACAGAAGCACATTTTTGGACTGGATTTGCCCATATACAAGCAATATTTCCTTTGGGTGAAGGATCTCCTTCAGGGGAATCTTGGACTTGATTACAACTATCTTCCTATTGGCAGCTACATTTGGAAGCCGGTTCAAAACAGTTTGATTCTGCTTGGAACGTCTTTTATCTTAACCTTAATCATTGCCGTTCCATGGGGGATTTACAACAGCAGAAAAGCAAATGGAGTTTCGGATAAGCTCGGCCTTTTTCTTAGCATGATCGGTTTTTGCATTCCCTTATTTGTTCTTGGACATTGGCTTCAGGACATCTTCGCCTTCAAGCTATTCTGGTTCCCGCCCAGCAGCATGTATGCGCCATCCAAAGCGGGAGAGTTCCAGGACTTGCTGTACCATATGGTTCTTCCGGTTGCTACGGTAACGATTGGCCTGCTTGCCTACTACTTGAAATTCGTTCGTCAAAGCATGCTCGAGATTCTTCCGTCCGAGTTTTTATTGACCGCCCGTGCCAAAGGTGTTTCCGAGAGACGCGTGACCTACCATCATGCCTTAAGAAATGCATTGTTACCTATTCTAACGGTGATCATGCTGGATTTTCCAACGCTGATCTCCGGATCCATGGTCGTAGAAAATGTATTTAATTGGGACGGCCTTGGAACGCTGGTGGTACATGCCGCACGCAGCAGAAACCATCCGGTGCTGCTGGCGAGCATTTTGATTATCGCAACGTTTGTGATTGCAGCGAATTGGCTCGCCGATCTGCTGTGCGCCATGGTCGATCCTCGCATTCAATTGAACCGAAAGTTCAGGGAAAAATAAAATTAAATAATTTGACCTCAGCGACCCAGCCCAAGACAAACGCATTTTTATGGCTGGGTTATTTTGTGAAATGGAGAACTTGTTAGAATCATCGTGTAATCCAAGAAAGAAGTGATCATTATGCCGTTAATTACGCCTGGGGGAAAATAGGTTTACGGATGGCTGAAAGTCAATGCGGAAGGGAGATTGCGCGTTTCGGAGGAATCGCTTGAAGAGTACAGGATCAATAAACCTTCCAAAGTATTTAACATGTCCGGAAGCAAAACTTCCAAGTGCTTAGCATTCTGTCAAATGAGCTATTGCAGAAATTTGATTCTCATATCCTGGGTGTCTTAAAAAAGGATCCAATTTTGTAGAAGCTGTTATTTAAATCGGTAGATGCTTATCGAGCATTTGTAATATGAAAACTTATTCAACGAAACGGAGAAGGTTAATATGAGAAAAATAGGCCAAGGCAGGACTGCGGAAATCTACGAAACCGAGGATAACAAGATCGTCAAACTGTACAATGACGGTTTCCCTCAAAAAGCGATTGAAGATGAATTCAGAGTAAGCGAGTATGTATTTTCAGCCGGAATAGACACACCAAGACCCTTTGAAATGATAGAACAAGATCATAGAAAAGGGATCGTATTCGAGAAAGTAACAGGCTCGACCCTACTAGAGTTGATGACAAAAAGCCCGCTGTCGATCAAAAAGCACTCCAGAACACTTGCAAAAATACATTATCAAATGCATTCCTACGATGCGTCGGCCATGGAAAGAAATCAAAAAAAGATGTTATCTCAAACTATTCACGAGACCCATCTATTAACCGAAGAGGAAAAACGTTTGATCGTCAACGATTTGAATCAACTGCCGGATGATCATAAACTTTATCATGGGGATTTTCATCCTGATAATTTAATCGTCGGGGATAAAATATGGGTAATCGATTGGATGACCGGCATGGCGGGCAATCCGCTGGGGGATGTCGCCAGAACGGGACTCCTTTTAAAATACGGCACCGTTCCCGATGGGACGCCGAAAGCCGTCAGTATGGTGATCCGCTTTTTAAGAAAAAAAATGTACGACGAATACATGAAAACTTATCTCAAGTTATCCGGACAAAGTTATCATGATATCGACAAATGGATCTTGCCTGTCGCCGCCGCCCGGCTTGTTGAATCGATTCCGGAAGATGAGAAAATTACGCTGGTCAATCTTGTTAGGGAACGCCTGAGGGCCGAATGAATTGCGTCCTTATAGCTTTGCTGCTATACTTTGCGTATTGAAATGCGATTGGGGGTTTTTCAGATGGCAATGCCGAATTGCTCATTGGCTAGGAAGTCCTCATGCAAAGCCTAGTATAGGGCGATACTTTGCGTGGGGTGCGGTTAGGATGGATTCGATCGCCCAAACTTAACTTTATCGTTTCTAATAATAGGCTTTGCACCTTATTTACGAGTTTTTATAAAAAATAAGGGGCTGAAAAGCTATGAGTACAACATTTATTAGAAACCATCAATTGAATATCATTAAGAAACAATCGGAATTTCTTCTGAAAACTTTGCGAACCGTTGCGGATCGGAGCGTTTTGGAAACCGTCAGGTATCGTACGCAAGCGAATATTCTCGAGGCCTTTTCTGTTCTGACCGAGGAACAGCAGCAGATGCTGAAACCCATATCGACCTTGGAGTCGGCCTATGATTTTCAGAGATATTTAAGCGCGTTGGAACCGTTCATGGAACCATTTCCACCGATTACGCCGAAACAGATTCAGAAGTTGTTCCCCAAAAATAAGAAGCTGAAAATGCCTGATTTGCAAGCCATTGATTTCCGGTATGTGACGTATCTGAGCTGGATCGATATCGCTACAAACAGATTGTTTATCGTTTATCCGTTCGAAGGAAAATTCATCGGCATAGAAGGTAGAATCTCGCCAATGCACAAGAAGGGGTATTGCCTCTTCTGCAATCGGCATCAAGAGCTTGCCTATTTCTCGGTCAAGACCAAGTCCGCGAGCGCTTCGCCGGACAATTATTCTGCCTTTGGCCAATACGTATGTCTGGAGAATCATGGATGCAATCAGAGCATTACCGATACAGAACCTCTGGAGAAGTTTATTCTCTCCGTAAGCCAATAATTATTATGGCCGCCTTTAGGGAGAATGTGATAAGGAGGTAATCTCAAACAAACATTGGATAGTCGGCAAACGGTATTGTAACTTGCTGGAAACGGCAACTACAAACGTATTGGAGGCTAAAACAAATGAAAGAGATTACTTATTCAGTCATATAAGAATTCAAGTTGGCCTTGTTTACAAAAAGCCGAGATATAAGGATAAACAATCCTTAAAATCTCGGCTTTTTGCATCTACTGCCGAGCAATCGCTGTAGCAAAAAGGTTACATCATGCAAACACCTACCGTTTTTATTCCTGTGGTAGTACTACTTTCCTGCGCTCGTTTCTATTCGTTTAAGCGCATATAATTATAGTTGGTTGTCTATATGATTTCTTCCTATACAAGAATAGAAAGGAAACAATAGATATGAATTATATTTCTACGCAACAAGCTGCTGAAAAGCGGGACATTTCCAGCAGACGGGTACAACAGCTATGCGAACAAGGACGTGTCATGGGCGCGATTCGTTTTAGCCGGGTTTGGGCAATCCCAAAGGATGCGCCAAAGCCGAAAGACCCGTGTTTGAAACAGAGTAAAGAGAGCAACGGAGGCACACTATGAATAAAAAGATTCTGATATTGGAAGATGACGAAAATTTAAGTCGAGGCATAGCGTTTACCCTTGAAAAAGATGGCTACGACGTTGTTTCAGCAGGCAGCATTAAGGACGGAAAGCGGATGCTGGAACAGCATAAGATTGACCTTATTATACTGGATTTGGGATTACCGGACGGAAACGGGATGGCCTTATGTAAAGAAATTCGGACACATTCAAAAGTTTTTATTATTATGCTGACGGCCTGTGATTTGGAAACAGACGAGGTATCCGGCCTCTTAGCCGGTGCGGACGATTATATGACCAAGCCTTTTTCCCTGTCCGTTCTCCGGGCAAGAGTGGAAGCCCTGCTTCGCCGCACGGAGGCTGAAAGCCGCCATATCCTCCGTTCCGGCAAATACAGGTTGGATACAAACCTTTGCAAACTTTTCCGGGAGGATAAAGAAATACCCATCAGCGCAACGGAATACAAGCTGCTCTATTTTCTAATGACAAACGCTGAGCAAGTGCTTTCAAAGGAACAAATATTATCCTCCCTGTGGGACAACGAGGGCAATTTTGTGGATGAAAACACCTTGCCCGTCAATATCAGCCGCTTACGCGCAAAGCTGGAGGACGATCCCAAAAATCCTCATATCATTAAGACCATTCATGGCATCGGCTACATTTGGAACGGGGGTGTGTAGGGATGGCACTTGCAGTTACGATTATCATAGCCATTGCTATATGCTTCCTAACGGTCCTTTTCAGCTATCGCTATATAAGAAAAACCTTTGATTCTATTGATCAGGTTTTGGAGAGCGTATTAGCCAGAAATACAGAGCTATTATTTGAAGCGGCGGCGGACAATAGGCTTTCCAAGCTGATGCATAAAGCCGTTAAAATTATTCAGATGAACACTATGGAAATTTCTCAAACCAAGCAGGAGAAAGAAATGATACAAAGCTTTATTTCGGATATGTCCCATCAGATAAAAACGCCCCTATCCGGTGTCGCTATGTATACCGACCTGCTGCTGGAAGGACGTATTACCGAAGCCGAGCGGCAGGAATTTTTATCGCGTGTCAAAACGGGAACGGAAAAATTGCAATGGATGATGGACAGCCTTGTAAAAATGTCAAGGCTGGAGGTAGGAGCTATCGAATTGTCCCTTGTTTCCACAGGTATCAAACAAACTATTTCCGACAGTATCAGCGCCGTATACGGAGTGGCAGCCAAGAAGAACATTTCCATTCAAACGGCTTATTTCGAGGATACTGCGTTGTTGCATGACCGCAAATGGACAAGTGAAGCCATCACAAATATTTTGGAAAATGCGATCAAATATTCCCCAGCGGACGGTGAAATCAATATATCCGTGGAAACCCTGCCTCTCTATACAAAAATCAGTATTACCGATTATGGTATCGGAATTGCTCCCGATGAGTGGAACTCTGTCTTCAAGCGGTTTTATCGAGGACAAAACGCAAAAGGTGTTGACGGGGCTGGATTAGGACTTTATTTAGCTTCACTGATATTTCAAAAACAGGGCGGCTATATCCTCGTAGATTCCAAGCCGGGGAAATATACGACATTCTCAATGTTCTTACAGAACTGTAAGAAATAAATCCAATTCTGTTAGGAGCCTGTAAGAGTTGCAATTTATGATAGAAATATAAGCGAAAGGAGAGTGAGAAATGCCGATTTTATTAACGCAGGGACTTAAAAAGCACTATGGAAAGGAACCGAATATGGTCCGCGCCCTTGATGGCGTTGATATAGCTGTGGAAGCGGGAGAGTTTGTGCAGTTGTCGGAATGTCCGGTTCCGGGAAAAGTACGCTTTTACATATGCTGGGTGGGCTTGACAAACCGGTAGACGGGAAAGTGATTGTTGATGGACACGAGCTTGCTAAAATGTCGGACGACCAGCTAACCATATTTCGTAGGCGCAATGTAGGATTTGTGTTCCAGAACTATAATCTCGTCCCGATTTTAAGTGTATATGAAAATATCGTGCTGCCGATTGAGCTGGACGGCAACACCGTAGACAAAATGTTTGTAAACGAAATCATTGACACGTTGGGGCTTGGCGAAAAGCGCAATAATCTGCCCAACATGCTTTCCGGCGGTCAGCAGCAGCGCGTAGCGATTGCCCGCGCGCTTGCTACAAAGCCGTCTGTTATACTTGCGGACGAGCCTACCGGCAATTTAGACACGAAAACCAGTCAGGATGTTTTAGGTATTCTGAAAATGACTTCTACAAGATTTCATCAAACCCTGATGATGATTACTCATAACGAGCAAATCGCCCAGCTTGCCGACCGCGTTATCCATATAGAGGACGGCAAAATTGTCCGGGAAGGACGTGGCTGAAAATGAAGAATAACAACGGCGCTGTTATAAGGCGACTTACAGACAGAAGCCTTAAATTCAATAAAAAGAGAAACTTTTTTATAATCACAGCCATTGCGCTCACAACCTTTCTCATAGGGTCTGTTTTCAGCATAGGCATAAGCCTTGTAGAATCTGTGAAGATGAATCAAATACGCTTTGCGGGTACTGTGGCACAAGCCGCAGTCGGACATCCTACCGCTTCGCAAATAGAGCGGCTTAATGCTTTGGATTACGTTAAAGTAGTTGGTACGGGTAACAACGTCGGTTTTGTAAAGAATACGCCGGACATGGGAAAAATCAGTTTGACCTTGTACTATTTCGATAAAACCGAATGGGAAGAACTACGCTCCCCCGCCTATGTGGATATAGAGGGGAACTATCCCGAAAAAGAAAATGAAATTATGGTTTCTCTTGCGGTACTTAAACGATTGGGTATTAATACTCCTTACATTGGCATGGAAATCCCTCTTACTTACTATACGGACAGCGAAAACAAGGACGCGCTGATCAGCGAAAATTTCCGTTTGTCGGGGTGGTTTACAAGCTACGGTTTTGTTCAGTCAATGAATACTGCGGACGTGATGCTCGTTTCGCGGGAGCTATCGCAAAAATACGGCAAAACCGTTGAAAAAGACGGTTCGGCAACGCTGATGTTCGATAATGAATCGCGTGTTTCGGAATATTGCGGCGCATTAGCGTCCGATTTGGGTTTATCCGAAAATCAGCCGGTAGTAGCGGCAGAAGCTTATGATACTGATACGGGACAGGCAACAACCGCTTTGATTGCCTTAAGCGCCATAGTGGTATTCTTGATTTTTACAGGGTATCTGCTGATCTACAACGTCCTATATATTTCCGTTTCCCGCGATGTGCGGTTTTACGGGCTTCTTAAAACGCTTGGAACAACGCCGAAACAGATTAAGCGAATCGTTGTTGGACAGATTTTGCGGCTTTGCTTAATTGGAATACCGATTGGCATAATACTCGCGTTATTGCTTTCGCTCAAGTTTGTTCCGTTCTTTATTTCAGAGCTTGGGGCTGTTTCCACAGAAGCGGTTGTGTCTTTCTCTCCGTTCATCTATTTAGGCGCGGTGGTCTTTCCTTTACTCACGGCGATATTGGGCGCGTCGAAGCCAGCTAAAAAAGCGGCGGGTATCTCTCCCATAGAAGCGCAGAGATATACGGGCGTGGAAATGAAATCGAAAAATACCCGTTCGTCCGCACATGGCAAACCGTATAAAATGGCTTTTCACAATATTTTCCGGGATAAAAAACGTGCGGGAGTGGCATTATTCAGCCTGTTTTTAGGCGTAACGACATTTTTAACGGTTACTACATTGGTTTTTAGTATGAACATAGCCAAATACATTGAATCCACATTTGAAAGTGATTTTGTGTTGGAAAACAGCGCATGGCCGACGCAAAAGTTTGATAAGGCATTTATAGAAAAGCTGGAATCCCTACCCGGATTTGAAGCTTTAAGCGTAACGACATGGGAGAAAATGAGCCTGGATTACTCGCCTGACGCTTTTGGTGAATACATTGCCAATTATCCCATAAAAGAGCAGCAAAAGCAGATAGCCAACTTGACAGAGAAAGATATTTATGAAAATTTTCGAGGATTTATTGTCGGCGTTGATGCTAATGCTCTTATGAAATTGAATAGAACTCTTGATAAACCTATTGATATTGACGCCTTTGAACGCGGAGAGTTCGCGTTAATTGCAACCGATAATCCCGACTTATTTTCAAATGCCCACGAGTTGACTATTTCGCCGTCTTATCGAAGCGAAAACGATAATCCCGACATCCAAAAAATGAATATACCGCTTGGCGGTTTTGTTCCCTTTGGTTATAAAGTTGTTGGCTCCAGTCTTGCGCCTACCGTAATTATATCAAACGCTTTAATGCAAGAATGGTTTAATGAACCGATTGTATCAAAAAAAATCAACCTTGATGTTTCAGGCGATTATGAGCAAAACGCCCTGATTGCGTTAAAGCAAATCATAGGGAGCGATTATGAAATATCTCTAACATCAAAGATGGAATCAATGGAAGAACTGAATAGCGCAAAAACGGTATTGTTTGTGCTCGGCGGTGGTGTTGCACTTGTTATCGCTTTGATTGGTATTCTCAATTTCGTAAATGTAATGTCGGTTAGTGTTATGGTTCGTAAGCGTGAATTGGCGACGCTTGAATCTATTGGCATGAGCCGAAAGCAGGTCAGGAGAATGTTGGTGAGTGAAGGGCTTGGATACGCTGTGATAACCTTATTTTTCGTCTTTACAGCAGGAAGCGCCATCACCTTTGGGATTTTTAAGTTGTTTCAACAGCAAGCGACCTATGCAATATTCACCTATCCTTTCATCCCTGTTTTGATGGCGAGTTTGGTGGTTCTGGCAATCTGTATTATTACGCCAGAAAATGCGTATCGCACTATTCATAAATCAACTATTGTTGAGCGATTGAGGGAAGCAGAATAACAAAAAAGGATTACTTATCAGGGATTTTCCCTTGCCGCCCGCCTTTATGGCGGCCTTTTTATATTCGCGCTCAAGACTATCATTTGCCTGATTGCCGGATGTATAATCATGGAAGTAACCTCTGTAAAGGTGGCAATATCATGCATCCTGTACTCAGACCTTATACCTTATTACTGTCCGGAGATCTGACAAAAGATATAGAAACTTTTTTCCGCTTGCATCATGATCCGGAAACTTTGCAGCATGTTTTGACGGTAGCTTCGGAAGCCCGCCGCGTAGCGGAAATTTATGGAGCAGATCCGGATCAAGCGGAATCTGCGGGTCTTTTGCACGATGTCAGCAATGTAATACCCGTGAAGAATATGGCGGAGACAGCCAAAGAGCTTTCTATTGAAATTCTGGAAGATGAATTAAAGTATGAACGGATTTTGCATCAAAAGCTGTCCAAAGCATTGGCTCGGGATATCTTTCATATTGCCGACCCGGAAGTGCTGGCTGCCATTGAATGCCATACTACATTAAAAGCCAATTCGAGCTTGCTGGATAAGGTGTTGTTTATTTCGGACAAGATTTCGTGGGTGCTGCCCGGTGAACATGATGACATAGTGGAAGTAAGAGACAAAGTATACCGCGGAGAGTTGAATGAAGGAATCATCGCTTATCTGAACCGGATTTGGGAGCAGCGATCCAAGCTGAAGCTGGTTCATCCGTGGCTGATCGAAGCAAGAGAGGAGCTTTTGCTGGAAGTTCAAAGGGGGCGCTAAATATAGTTTGCCTGCGACCTCACGCCATGTAATTGTCTGACATTTATAAGCATTTATAAAGGAGGATAAAAATGCAATTTTCCGGTGTATGTTTGATCACTGAACATGTAAATAACCTGAGAGATTTTTATTCCGATCTATTTCAGGCGGATTACGAAGGCGACGAAAGCGCCGTAACCATGAACATTAACGGCGGTAATTTCGAGATATGCTCGAAGAAAGCAATGGAAAGCTTAATTCAAGGACGCAATCTACCCATTGGGTACGGCGGATTCACCATTAACGTAGAAGTGGACGCGGTTGATGAAGAATATACGCGGCTTGCGGCCAAGCCCGTTGAAATAGTTAAGTTGCCGGTGACATATCCTTGGGGAAGAAGGTCCTTTTGGTTCAAAGATCCGGATGGGAATATCGTTAACTTTTATGAAACGGTTAATGGAGTTAAAAGTGAGGAGATATCCCGATGAAGTCCGATACGATAAAAATTCACGGGAAAGTAACCGATTTCGATAATAATCCCTTGCCCGAGGCCATTGTCCGTATTTTGAATGACCGTTTCCAAGATATAACCCATACCTATACCAACGATCCGGGAGAATTTGAGTTCATCCTTGAAAAAGGGCTTTATTTCGCGCTCTATGCCTGCAAGGATTATAAGGTTCATTATTTGGAATATTGGGCCTGGAACATACCGGCGTATGAGGACATCGAAATTAACCCACGGATTGACGGCGTGGAAATATACTCTTTGATCGCTTTTAAAATTAAAGGGAACTTTCCTCAGCTCATGCTGTATTTCCGGCCTATGAGTTTAAAGAAAGCGGCGCCTCTGTTCGAGAATAGTGCATTGTTGAAGGAAGCGCCGGTCATTGATATCGCCCCTGATATCGCGGCTACGAATATTGAAGTGCGAATTAATGGTCAAAAGTCAACGATTCATCAAATCAATAAGGTTCAAGAATACGGGGACGGGCCAAATTTATACGCTTACCTAATCCACGTCAGTTTGGATCCAAGCGTAAATATTTATGAATACAGCCGAATTGATGTTGAGATTAAAGATGATGAAACCGGGGAACTGGGAGCAGGGACTACTTTTTGGAAGCAATGAGATTGGGGACGCAAAAGTCGTATCGGAGCAAATTATTGGCGGCAGTGACTAGGAGGTGTACGTGATGAAGGAACCACTGATCCAATTAGCCACATTCAATGCTCTGGACTTGCTGGCCCATTTGAATAAGCAGTTAATTGAAGATGAGCAGCATGACAATCCGATGGGCATCGAACAGTTGAAGCGAAGAATGGAAGGTTTTTTAACTTCGGACTATAAAGCTTATATTTTTCAGGATCAAAATGGCGTCGTCGGGTACGCGCTAGTTAATCACAGCAAAGAACCGCTTTATTTAAGGCAGTTTTTTATCTGCCGCGAAAGCAGAAGGAGCGGGAAAGGCAAGCTGTTTTTTGATAGGCTGCTGGAGCTGCTGGAGACAGATCACGTAGATATTGAAGTGGTGTATTGGAATCATCGGGGATACAGCTTTTGGAAGTCCTTGGGATTTGAGGAACGAAGCGTGTATATGAGATTGAAAAGGTAGACGCAATCTATGAGTATTAAATTACATAATAATAGGTGGTGGACCGAGATGCAGGTTTCGCTTTATGATTTTGAGGCGGTAGACGATGCTATGCTGAAATTTGCCGTCATCATGGCTAGATACCGGGACCAATGGATTTTTGTCAAAAATAAAGAGCGCAGTACATGGGAAATTCCCGGCGGAACAAGGGAGTCAAACGAACGAATCGAAAATACTGCCGGCCGCGAACTTTTTGAGGAAACTGGAGCGCTAGTTTTTACGCTCAAACCTCTCTGCGTTTATTCGGTGAAACGTGATCAGGCCGATGAATCTTACGGAGCTTTATATTACTCTGCCGTACAAGAAATCGGAAGTCTGCCGCCGGATTCCGAGATTGGGGAAGTGTCGTTGTTGGACGGGTTGCCGGAACAGCTGACCTATCCGGAAATTCAGCCGGAGCTGTATAGATATGTGTTGCATCATCTAAATACATAATGGAGAGGAACATTACTTTGAAGTATGAGCTAATCTTATTTGACGCAGACGATACGTTGTTTGATTTTCCCCTCGCGGAGTCCCATGCGCTTGCCATGTCTTTCAAACGGCATAATATTGAACTGGACGATACCCTCAATGAAAAGTATCAGACCATCAACCGCCAGCTGTGGAGGGAGTTCGAACAGGGACTTATTGAGCAAAAAGATCTGAAGATCGAGCGCTTCGCCAGA
Organism: Paenibacillus terrisolis; assembly: GCF_056171975.1. Taxonomy (NCBI): domain Bacteria; kingdom Bacillati; phylum Bacillota; class Bacilli; order Caryophanales; family Paenibacillaceae; genus Paenibacillus; species Paenibacillus terrisolis. The sequence continues at coordinate 39,131 of NZ_JBKFGG010000040.1, forward strand.
CTTTTCTCGGAGCTTGGTTTAGAAATGGACGCGCTGGCTTTTGGCGAGGAATATCTTCAATATTTGGGCGAAGGCTCGTTTTTATTGCCGGGAGCCGCTGAAATTTGCCAATATCTTCAGTCGAAAGGTTACCGGATGGGGATTATCACCAATGGCATTAAAGTCGTTCAGCATCAAAGAATCGGAAAATCCGAAATTGCGGATATGTTCGAACACGTCATTGTCTCGGAAGACGCCGGTTATTCGAAACCGCATATTGGCATTTTTGAATTCGCTTTTGAACGGTTAAAGAATGCCAGTAAGGATAAAGTCCTAATTGTAGGGGATTCGTTAAGCTCGGATATCCAAGGGGGACTGAATTATGGCATTGACACTTGCTGGTTCAACCCCGACCGGAAACCCAACCTCTTAAATATTCATCCGAAGTACGAAATAAGCAAGCTCGAGGAACTTATACGAATCATTGAATAATTAGATGGCAGATCAACAGGGAGAGACAATGATGGATGATAACTTTAGAAATATAAACAGAAACATAAGGCCAATCCTTCAGATTCAAGATGAAGCGGAATATGAGATCGAAGAAGAAGTGGAATATGCAGATGAAACCGATCGGGACATAGCATACCAGAGAAAAATTTTGGATGAGGATGAAAACGATCCTTTTACGATCACTTTTCTCGTCAATTCCAATGATGAAATCTTCGGGTTTATGGCCAAAGGGATCACCGGTTTTGCTCAGTACGGATATGATATCATCGCGGCCTCCGTCTCATCCCTGTGCATCAATACAGTAAACTCCATAAGGGATTTTACGGATGATGAGCCTGAATATGATATGAATAGAAACTACATAAAATGCGTGATCGAAAAGAAGGTTAGCCGGGAATCCAAGGTATTGTTGAAATCTCTCAAATTAGGCATGGAATCGATCCAGGAGTCATATGGAGAGAAGCATATTATCATCGAAGAAATCAAGATTGAAAAGAATAAGCGATTTTTCGGATTATTGGGTTAACGAATCCGTCACAACAACGCCTCCGCCTTAAGACAAAAGCTCATTTTAGGCAGCGGCGTTTTCATATAATTATTTTTTCCATTCCCATCGGGTAAAAGTGAGTAAATAATGATGGTATATAATCCATTTTTGGAGGTGCCCTTATGCAAACCTTTTTCCGTTATAACTGGTTAGTAAGAGATCAATGGTATACATGGTGCGAGGACGTTCCGTATGAAGAATTGACTCGCGAACGAACGGGGGGAACCGGCAGCATTCTGAAAACACTTTTTCACATCGTTGACGTGGAATGGAGCTGGATTCGCACGATCCAAGGGAAGCCGGACTTTCTGGAGGATTTTGAGAAGTATAAATCGTTGGAGAAAATCATTCAGCTTGATCAAGCCTTTCACCCGGAAGTAGAGGAATTTGTATTAGCATGGAACGATAGCATGGAGACTCGACCGCTTTACCATTCTCGTCAGGATGGCCAAATTGTTGTCGACGCCTGGGGGGAAATCATGCGGCATGTTATTGCCCATGAGATTCACCATATCGGACAATTGTCGGTCTGGTCCAGAGAAATCGGCAAGCAGCCAGTGTCCGCCAATGTAATCGGCAAGGGCCTGATTGAACCAAGCGAGAATTGAGGCCAAGAGCCGAAGGGAGGACTTGGCCCGCTCTTTGGCTCAATGCCGAAGCCGGTGCTTGGCAAGACCTGCAGCGAACGTCAACTTTCTTACGAATCGAAAGGCTGTTATTTTCGCGAAATCTAGCGTTTGAGAAATGTAACGGACCCCACAGCCCTTATCTGACCTCAAAACGCAGAATTCGGCTTGTTTTGGGACAAATAAGGCTTCTTGGGTCCGTTAGAATATGAATCTCTGTCTTTAGAGGCCAATAAGAGCTCTACAATTCGTTAGCCGAAAAAGGACGACGTTTCCCCGTCGATCAGCCGTCAAGAGAAGGTAACATGGCAAAAGGGTGAAAAGTTCTGTCTCAAATTACATATTATCAAAAAAGCAAAAGTGAGGACGAATATGGAATCCGAACTGGAAAAAGCCATCCGAAAAGTCAAAATCAAAAGCTTTTTGATTTATACAGAAGGGGGCTTGCTTTTCGAATATTATAAGAACGACAAGATCCGACACAGTCCGCAAAAGATAAACTCTTGCACCAAAAGCGTACTGTCTATTCTCATAGGTATTGCCATTGATCAAGGCTTGATCAAAAACGTTCATGAGCCTGTCTCAAGTTATTTTCCCGAATATATAAACCCGCAAACGGACCCGAGAAAACAACATATCACGATCGAACATTTGCTCACCATGTCCGCGGGTTTTGATTGGCCGGAGTTTGGGGAATGGAACTATTTTGCCCCCATGGTCTATAGTCCGAATATCGTGAAATACGTGCTGGATCGTGAGCTCACCCAGAGCCCCGGTGAAAAGATGAACTACAATTCGGGGTGTTCACACGTGTTGACCGCCATTTTGCAAATGGCTTCCGGAATGAAAGCGGCGGATTTTGCCTCCGCTCATTTATTTCAGCCGCTGGGGATCGCGAATTTCGACTGGATTGAGGACAACAAAGGGATTAACCGCGGGGCCGACGGCTTGAGATTAACTACTACGGATATGGCCAAAATCGGGATACTTGTCTTGAATAACGGCATTTGGAATAACCGGCGGGTTGTATCCCCGGCATGGCTTAACGCTTCGACGGCTCCGCATTATATGACGTACGGGGATATCGGTCAGTATGGCTTTCATTGGTGGGTAACAGCGCTGAATCAAACGGAAGTTGCAACTCGCGCAAACAGACTGGTATTCGCCCTTGGCTATGGCGGCCAGTATATTTGCATCCTGCCTCAAACGCAAACCGTCATAGCCGTAACCAGCGAAATCTATGAAGATACCTTAAAACCCTTGCGAATTTTAGAGGAGCATTTCCTCACGGAATAGGAAAGGGGAATTCCAATGAACTACCGTTTAGCGACGGCCGGTGATATTGAAGCGCTGATCCGGATGAGATGGGATTTCACGAACGAGCACAATGAAATTTCGACAGTAGAAGACGAATACGAGGAGTATCATGGCGAGTGCCGTTCTTTTCTGGAGGCAGCCCTCCGAGGGCAGCAATGGCTTGTATGGGTCGCGGAAGCAGACGGGAAAATTGTGTCCCACATCTATCTGCAGATTATCGAAAAGGTCCCGCGCCCAGGAAAAACGAGGAACCCGTTTGCTTATATGACGAATGTCTATACCTTACCCGATTTCCGGGGTCAAGGCATCGGCAGCCGGCTGCTGCAGGAAATCAAGAACTGGTCAACGCAAAACGGGCTGGAGTTCATCATTGTATGGCCGAGCGATTGGAGCAGGGATTTTTATGAGCGTAACGGTTATGCCCCTTGTAAGGAACCCATGGAAATCATATTCGAATAGAGGAGGAATCCGCCTTATGTTAATCAGAGAAGCCGTACTGGAAGATATCCCAGCCATTAAAAAGCTGTATTGGGAACTCGATACGGAGGCCGTACGCTATCACCCGACCCAATTTATCCTTGCGGAACGGCCGGACAATTTCTTAATTGAGACCATCCATCACGGTAAATCCGACATATTGCTGCTAGAGCTTGAAGACAAAGTCGTCGGATTCTCGCTGCTGCAGGAGAAAGGAATGCCGAATATCAGTTGTTTACAGCCCAAGAAATTCGTTTATGTCCTTGATTTTGTGATCACGGAGGCCTGCAGAAGCAAAGGCTACGGATCAATGCTGCTGGAAGCGTCCAAAGATTGGGGGAAGAAACGGGGACTCGATTTTTTCCGGTTGTCCGTGTTTGAAGGCAACCGGAAGGGCATGGAATTTTACGAAAGAAACGGGCTGGCGAGCACGATGCGAACGATGGAATGCGAACTTTAGGATGGACCGGTTAAATTCGCCGGATTATATAAGGAGTGGATGAATATGCTTAAGCACTCGAAAATCATCGTCACCGGAGCGGGATCCGGCATTGGAAAAGAAATAGCGCTGCAATGCATTCGGGAAAATGCTAGCGTTATTGCCTGCGACGTTCATGAACAGGCCTTGGAAACGTTAAAGCAATCGGCCGGATCCGGTGATCTTTATACATATCGATTGGACGTAAGCAAGTATGATGAGGTTTCGTCGTTTTTTAACTATGTGGCCAATGAACACGCCGATGTAAACGGGCTGGTAAATAATGCGGGAGTTTATCTGGGGAAGAATATAATCGACTATGCCGTGGAGGAAATCGACAGAGTCCTTGATATCAATGTAAAGGGGTTTGTTTATTTTTCCAAGCTTTTTGGCGGGTTCATGGTGGGTAACCAAGCTCAGGGCGTCATCGTCAATATGTCCTCGGTCTCCGGGATCGAAGGAAGTTCGGACGCCATATACGGCTTGTCCAAAGCTGCGATTATAGGCCTCACCAAAAGCTGCGCCATGAATTTCTCCCCCTATTTGCGCGTCAATGCGGTTGCGCCGACTATGGTGGATACGAGCATGATGGACAATATCCCGGAGTGGAGAAAACAGGATTATATGAACCATCAACTGATCAAACAGCCGGTATTGGCGGAGGACGTTGCCGAGACGGTCATTTTTTTATTGTCGGAGAAATCCAAACATTATACCGGAGCCACTTTCGATATCAATAACGGCTGTTATTTAAGATAGATCCCATAGGGCCGTTCATAATAAGTGGAACAAGTGGGTTATTATATGATATTTATTACAATTCCACAATCCACATTTTACCTAGATTTAACTTCAGCTTGACGCTGGTAGTGTATCGGAGTGATACGATGGTTCCATAGGGACATGCCTTTGGAACCATGTCTTGAATTTGAAGATTAAAGGATGAGTTTGAATGAAAACACCGCTCTTTCCCTATGCGGAGAAAAGCGGTCTGTATAACTACATGACCTACTTCTTTCATGCAGCCCGTCAGTCAAAGCTCGATTACAAAAGATTTAATGAATTGCAAAAAATCATGCGCAACAAGACGTTAACTACATACTTTCAGCCGATTTTGCACCTTCATGAAAAAAGCTGCCTTGGATATGAGATTCTGAATCGCCCGCCGGCAACTTCTCTTTTTCCCAACACGGAGTCTTTTTACGATTTTATCGGACATACAGATCGCGTTTTTGCATTCGAGCGTTTTTGCCGGGAGATTTCGTTTACCCGGCTGAGATCCGCTTTGCTCAAAACGAACAAGCCAGAGGATACGATCGCGTTTGTTAACATTCACCCCCAGGTTTTGTCCGATTCCAATTATCGCAGCGGGGAAACGATCAAGCTTTTGGCGGAATACGGATTTTCTCCGAAACAGGTTGTATTTGAATTAACGGAAAAACAAGCCGTTCAGGATTATGTGGAATTCGAACGTATCTTATCCAACTATCGTTCTCAGGGATTCCGCATCGCCATCGATGATGCGGGTTCCGGATATAATGGCCTGAAAGCTATTGTCAGCTTAAGGCCAGAATTCATCAAGCTCGATAAATCTTTGATTCGAAATGTGCATCTTCATCCTAATCAGCAGCGGGTTGTCAGACTCTTGAAAGAGTTCGCCGCCGATTCCGGCACTTTCATTATCGCCGAAGGAATTGAAACGGCGGAAGAAATGGTATTTTTACGGAGGGAGGGGATTGAGTACGGTCAAGGATACGCGCTTGGCCGGCCTGACACGGAGCTGAAGGACGGGCATTTTCCCGATATGTAGCTCAAAATTTTATATGAAGCGCCCTAGTAACAGGCTTTTAAAGAAATATGGCACTGTTTTGATGAGAGAGGGTGGCAAGCTTTGTTCATGAAAATTGGCGAAATTGCCGAAGCGATTCCAAGCGTCACACCCGAAACCAACTGTGTAGTCGTGAATCAACTGTTTAAACAAAACCCAAAGCTTGAAGGGATCGCGATCATGGGCGATGATGAATCCAAGCCCGCCTTATTGATGCGAGCCCGTTTTTTTCAATTATTGGGAACTCAATACGGCTACAACATTTATATGGGACGGCCCGTCATTCTGATGGTGAGCAGCGAGCCTTTAGTCGTTGATTTCGACGATCCGATCACGGAAGTTAGCGTGCTCGCGATGAATCGTTCGGAAGAAGAGCTTTATGATAAAGTGTTGGTGATTCGGGAGGGTCAACTGTTCGGCGCCGTAAGTATCCGCCGACTTCTGTTGACGGTAGCGGATATCCGCACGGAAATGGCAATCTTTATGAACCCTTTGACGGGTCTCCCCGGCAACCGCATTATTGATGAAAGACTGCGTCAACTGGTTCAAATGGAGCGCTTTAGTCTTCTATACATAGACTTGGATCATTTTAAATCATATAACGACAGTTATGGGTTCAAAATGGGGGATTCCTTGATTCAGGCGACGGCCAATCTGCTAAGGGATCACTTCACGCATCAAGGCGCTTTTTTGGGACATATCGGCGGGGATGATTTTATCGCCGTTTTGAATCATCATGATTACCAATTTTTCTGCAGCAGAGTGATTGACAACTTTGAGACAACGAAAAAAGGCTTTTATCGTCAAGAAGATTTAGTCAACAATTTTGTGATGGGGGAGGGACGTTCCGGAAATTACGGACCCATCCCGCTTGTATCCATTTCCATTGCAGTGGTAACCAACGCCGGGCGCGAATTTCAGGACATGGAGCAAATTGTGGAAGAAGCGACGCGGATCAAGAAAATTTGTAAGTCTCGCCCCGGCAGCGTGAGCTGCGCGAACTAAAAAACCGCAGATACTTGCGGTTTTTTTCTTTGAAAACTGAAGCTTTTTATTATGGCAGAGCCTGGTAACTTTATCCTCATACTTACCTAATTTGGATTCAAATTCTTCTCTATTATTTTCAAAGTCCTGCGTCCATTCCTTCAAAATATAGCGGCACAATAGGGTCTTATTTTCCGAACTTCAGCTTGCCTCTAGGAAATGGAGGAACTTTTGGGCCTTATTTTCCAAAAGCGGTGTAAAAAGCAGCCATTTCCCGGCATTTCGAGAAAATAGCGCCCTTTATGGACTCTATTTCACGTAAAACGAGCGATATCGCTCCAATAGCGCCCTTTTTGTCCCTTATTCAATTATTATTATCCTGCGGCAGCCAGAGCCAGAGATCGCAAAGAGGCTTCCGATTTTTCCAGCTGGCCGATTGTGACTCTTTACATCGATAACGCTATCCAATTCAACTCATGGTTTCAATAACCTTTATAAACGGAACAATAACACACTTAAACGAACATCGTTCTTTACGAACAGTGTTCGTTGTGATATAAATAGGTGTATCGAACAAACCTATAACGAAAATGAAAGAAGTGATCAACATGAAAGAGCAAGCCTCCAATCAATACTATCTGGAATCGGCGCCGCTCCGCAAAGCCATTTCCCATTTGTCGATTCCCATGATGATCGGAATGTCCGTGGGCACCGTCTATAACGTAATCAACGCCTATTTTATCGGACTCCTGCATAGTACAACCATGCTGTCGGCGATCACGCTTGGCTTGCCGATCTTTACTGTCCTAATGGCGATCGGAAATGTCTTTGGCGTTGGCGGAGGAACGTGTGTCACCCGGCTCTTGGGAGGTGGAAATCCCAATCAAGCAAAAAAAGTTGCCGGCTACACATTCTACGCGAGCATTCTGGCCGGTGTGGTCATCGCGCTCTTGGCCATGCTCTTCATCAACCCCATCATTCATTTGCTCGGTGCGGATGTTTCAACCTTTACCTATTCCAAAACTTACGCCTTGACGCTATTTGGCGGAGGTTTCGTCATTGTGCTTAATTTTGCGTTGGAGCAGCTGGTACGGGCGGAAGGGGCTTCCAAAGAATCCATGTACGGCGTATTTATCAGTACGGCGCTTAGCCTGATTTTCGACCCGTTGTTTATTCTAGTGCTGGACTTGAAGGTCGGCGGAGCGGCGCTCGCTATGATCCTGGCCAATGTTGGATCGGTCATCTATTATCTCTATTATTTGGAGACGAAAAGCGAACATATCACAGGTTTCCTGAAGCATTTTGCCATTTCATTCAAGGATCAATTGGAGGTATACAAAATCGGAATTTCCGAGCTGCTGCAAGCGGGTTTTCTGATTGTGTCCACGCTGCTGCTCAACAATTACTCGGTCCGGTACGGAGACAGCGTTGTGGCCGGCTTCGGAGTGGCTTTGCGGATCGTTCAGGTTCCGGAATTCCTTGCGATGGGTTTATTCTTGGGACTGATCCCGTTTTTCGCGTTCAACTTCTCCGCCGGAAATATCCCGAGATTTAAGCAAGGCTTCAGATGGGCGACGGCGTATATTGGAGGAATTGCGCTGGTTTTCGTCGGCATAGTGTATTTATTCAGAGCACCGGTCATGCACCTATTCTCCAATGATTCTTCCGTACTGCAGGTGGGCACGTACATTATGACGGCCATGCTCGTTTCCGCGTTATTTAACGGATTTACAGGGCTGTTCATCAGTGTGTTTCAGGCTGCCGGCCAAGGGCTTTCTACGATGATCATGTCCATCACGCAAGGGATTTTGTTCATCCCGGCAATCATTGCGCTGCATTACTTCTTCGGGCTGCACGGCGTTGTGTGGTCCATGACAGTGACCGAAATCATCACCTGCTTCATGGGGCTAATTTTGTACCTTCCGTTTCGTCAAAAGGTAAACCGGCTGAAGCCGGGAGGCGTCGGAGCTCTCGTGGAAAGCTGATCCCTGTGCGTTTATCTCCGTACATTTACTAATGCAAACCGGCGTGCTATAAATGAAATATGGATACCAATAACCGTACGATTATCAGCCGCCGTTCCCGGCCGGCGAAGGAGCCCTTAAGCAAGGAAGCGATTGTAAATACAGCGTATGGGCTGTTGATAAGAGAAGGCATGTCCGGGCTCAGCATGCGTAAAGTTGCCAAAGAGCTGGATACCGGTCCTTCATCGCTGTATGTGTATGTCAAAAACCTGCAAGAGCTGAGCGCCTATGTGCTGGATCTCGGACTCGGCCAAGTGGAGCTGCCGGACAAGCGGAAGGATGACTGGAAAAAATCGCTGTTTGCCGCGTTAAGCGCTTATTGCGATACGCTTTATGCCAATCCGGGTTTGGCCGAGCTGTCGTTAACGACCGTGCCGATCGGTCCCCGTTCGCTGGCGATGACCGAGTTTATTCTTGAATGCCTGAATGAGGGAGGAATTACGTCTACCGCGGCCGCGTGGGGAGTAGATTTGTTTCTTTTTTACGCGTCTTCAACCGCATTTGAGCATGCTTCCTGGGATCAAAAGGGAATATCGGCCATTCACATCATGCAGCAGTCGTTTCAATCGGCGGAGGCCTCCCGCTATCCGATGATCCACAGCCTGAAGCAGGAGCTTTTCTCCGGAGACGCCGAGAATAAGGAGCGGTTTATTTGGGGGCTGGAGGTCATTTTGCAGGGAATATTGCAGCAAAAAAACAAAGCGTGATATGGACCTTCGGATTCATGATCCGTTTTCTCACCACTGGAGGACTGGCGGGGGAAAACGGCCTTTTTTATGGCATTCCGGAGCAAAAGTAGACGAGCTAATCCAAATGAACTATACTTAGGATGACAATAAAAACCCACTAAAGAAAGTGGGTTTTTATTTTTTGCAGCTTATTTCTAATAACCTAAAAAATAAATTGAAAAGGAAATTGCAGGATGAAAAGGCGATTTTGCATTTTTTCATTGTTATTTTTTACGATGACGTTATTTGTACAGAACCAAGGCGCCTTTGCTGAGGAAATTGCGGAACCGCCACAGGTGAATAGCGAAGCCGCGATTATGATAGACGGAACAACCGGGACGGTTTTGTACGAGAAAAACAGCGATCAGCTCATGTATCCGGCAAGCATCACCAAAATCGTCACAGGGATTATCGCGCTCGAAGAAGGCAATCTAAATGACGTCGTAACCGTTAGCAAAAATGCGAGAAATGTCGAAGGGACGAGAGTATACCTGCTTGAGGGGGAGAAAGTCCCTTTGTTAAAGCTTATACAAGGCATGCTGATTAATTCGGGCAATGATGCGGCAACCGCAATTGCCGAATATTTTGACGGAAGCGAAGAGAAGTTTGCGGAACGCATGAACGAGTTTGTTAGGGATAAGGTCGGCGTTCAGCACACCACATTTCAGAATCCTCACGGGCTTTTTGACGAAAACCATACAACCACCGCTTACGACATGGCCAAGATCACGCAGTATGCGATGAAGAATCCGCAGTTTCGCGCCATCGTAGGAACCAAAACCCTGGATTGGGTTGGGGAGGGGTGGAAGACGACGCTTCGCAATCACAATCAGATGTTATGGCGCTACGAGGGAGCGACGGGAGTCAAAAACGGGTATGTCGAACAATCCGGCAATACCTTGGTCGCCTCCGCCAAGCGGGGAAATTCGGAGTGGATTGCCGTTGTGATGAAAGCGGGTTCGGCAGAGAAGGCTTACAGCGACGTGGAGAAGATGTTTGACTACGGCTTTGCCGATTATCAGACCAATCTGTATACCTTGGATCCCTCCATGATTCAAAAATACCAGGATCGTTACATTATGCCGAAGCAATTGGTGTTTACCAGCAAAAAAACGGGCTTGGCGGCGGTTCAACTTAATGAACATGACGGCGAACTGACGGTTCTTGATGCGGACGGCAGCCCCATATACAGCAAATTGTTAACTCCAACCCTCCAAACTCCGCTAGTTCTGGACAAGCTGACAGGCGCCCCGAAAGAAGACGGGAAAGCTCGTCTGATCGTGGAAAGTGCCGTACCGGCAATCGTACTGGTAACGGCAATCATGCTGCTCCGTAAAAAGGCGAGAAGCCGGGAGCGTTCAAGGTCCTGGTGATATCAATGAACCCGAAAAGATAATAGAAACGGCAATCGACAGCTCCATCTTCTTTTTTTCTACATCGTTTCTCAATATTTGCCAAGTACAATGGGACTTGATCAAATCTGAGAGGAGAACGTGATGAAGAAGATTATCGGAGCTGTTTTATTTTTGGCGATCTTGACCGCATTTAGTACCGGAAACGCTTTCGCCGCCGCCGAATCGCCACTGCAATCGGAGGTCGACCAACTTCTGGGAATCCCTTACCTTTATGGGGGAACAACGACGGAAGGTTTTGATTGCTCGGGATTCATTCAATATGTATTTAAACAGGAGGGCGTGACGCTGCCGAGAACCACCAAGCTTCAGGCCAAGGAAGGCGAAGAGGTGGACAAGCCCGACTTGCGTTCCGGGGACCTGCTGTTCTTCAACACCGACGGAACGGGAATCTCGCATGCGGGCATTTATATGGGAGACGGATTATTTTCTCATTCCTCGGCCAGCAAAGGGGTTCAGATCAGCAAGCTCTCGGAGAAATATTATGTCGAGCGTTATGTCACGGCAAGGCGCGTTTTATCCAATGATCAGTATGACAAAATTGCCAAATGAGCGGATAATTTGAATGGGCCAAATGTTTTGTGTCGCAAAAAAAGCCAGGCTACTTAAGCAGCCTGGCTTTATCATGTTTATTTTGCCGGAACTTCCTTTTTGCGCTGGATCAATAATAAAGCGGGAATCATGGCGATCACCGAGAACCCGATGGACCACCAAAAGGCGGCATTATAGGCTCCGGCCACATTCTGAAGGTTGGGGACGGAGTACCCGGACAGCTGGTGATCGATAACTGTGGCCAGTATTGCCGAACCAAACGCTCCGCCAATGGTCTGAAAAATTCTCGTCGAAATGCTGGCATGCGGAATCTCTTCCTTTTTCAGTCCGACATAGGCCGACACCATGATGGGAATAAGAATTCCGTTCAAGGCCGCGCCTCGGAGAATCTGCGCCGCGGCGAGCAGGATATGGCTGGTCTCGGGACCGGCAAAAGCAAACGGCAGCGTGCCTGCCGCGGTTCCGATCAGACTGAAGATGACAATATTACGCGATCCGATCCGATCGACCAGATTTCCAATCCAGCTTCGGGTCAGCAGCATTCCGATCCCTTGCGGAATAAGCAAAAGGCCGGTAAGCATAACGCTTTCGCCCCGCACCTGCTGATAATACAGAGGAAGGAGAAGCAGCGAGCCGTTCATGACCATGCCGGAAAGAAACAAGGTTAAATTCGAAGCGAAAAAATTGCGCGAACGGAACAGGCGCAGGTCAAGCACAGGCGTTTTTTTCGTGCGCAAAGCGTAAACGATAAACGCCGCCATCAGCGTTAAACTAATCACAAGCGGGACCCACACAACGTTATGATTGATCCCGCCGTAAGCGGGGATTTTGGCTATCCCGAAAATGAGCAGCGCAAAAGCGGGGGACAGCATCAAAAGTCCGAGAAGATCAAGAGATTGCTTGCCTTTGGCGGCTCCGTCGGTAGGGATTTCCCGCCAGGCGAGCCAAATCGCAATGAGTGTGACGGGGATATTGACATAAAAAATCCACCGCCAGGTTAAGCTGTTTACGATTGCACCGCCAAGCACGGGGCCCAGAATCGGTCCCAATAATGTCGGAATGCCAATGATAGACATGACCCGTCCGAGATTGCCGGCGCCGGTGGTCTGCACCAGCACGGTTTGCATCGTGGGGATCAGCAGACCCGAACCTATTCCCTGCAGTATCCGAAAGCCGATCAGGCTGCCGCTGTTCCAGGCTAATGAACAGAGAATGGAGCCGGCCAGAAACACGGCGAGCGAGAACATATATACCTTTTTGCCGCCGAAGCGGCTGAAAGCCCAGCCGGAGACCGGCACGGAGAGGCCCATCGCAAGCACATATCCCGTGATTACCCATTGAATGGCGGAGACGGTGCTTTTCAGATCAACGGTAAGGGTATCGATGGCCACATTAACCATGGTAGAGTCGAGCTGCGACGCAAGAGCACCAAACACTAGGATGAGGGCAACCTTTAGTATCTTAGGATCCAATTTCTCTTTTGGGACTTGCTTGGCAGTTGCCATAAAAATGCTCCTTTCGCGTATATAAAGTACGGTACGTACCGTACCTAATGTGGTTATGATATAATAGATTCAGTAAACATGCAAGCGTGAATGACAAATGATCGAAGGAAGGACAATTTACATATGGACGATAAGACAAAGGGACGTGCCTCCGCATCCCGAAAATCCCAAAGCGGAAAGGATACGAATCCGGGCACTCGCAGACGCGGCGATATATTGGAGGACGCCATATTGCAGGCGGCTTGGAAAGAATTGGATGAGGTTGGCTACTCTCATCTGACCATGGAGGGAGTGGCTGCAAGAGCCAAAACCAACAAAAATGCCTTATATCGCCGTTGGCCCAATAAATCCAGGCTTGTCGTTGCGGCTGTACTCAAGAATTTGCCGAGGCCCGTGGTCAGTGCTCCGGATACCGGCAGTCTGCGGGGGGACGTGTTTGCGCTGCTGCAAACGATCGTGAAGCCGCTCCAAATGATCGGGGCGGAGACCATACACGGCATCATGGTGGATTATCATGGACAAGGTTTGTTTTCATCCTTGCCGCAGCTTAGACACTCAAGCGAGGAAGACAAATTCGCCTCCATCATGACGACGATTTTGCAAAACGCCGAAAAGCGGGGAGAGGTCAACCTCAAAAATATCAGCCAAAGAATAATTTCATTGCCTGCCGATTTACTCCGCTATGAGCTGCTGACTACCCAGGAGCCGATATCCGACGAAACGCTGAAGGAGATTGTCGATGACATCTTTTTGCCGCTGGTCCGCGTTTGATACGGATATTGACAAACCCAACTTTCTTCCCCTATCATGGAAACGGAAAAGAAAACAATACATTCAAATAGATCAGGCGATGCAGCCGTTTGTCGGTTGCATGTAGCCGGGCCGGCCCCGCCGGCAGCAGGCCTCAACACCTGTGGGACTAATCAGCAACAATAGTCTCGCAGGTGTTTTGTGTTATTAGGCAATCGAAGTCAAAATCTATAGGAGGTTTAAACGATTATGTCCATCTCCAGCTCGCGAAGAAAGGCGAATGCAGCCGCGTGGTCGGTTATATCCAATGCGACCCTCATTACGTTGAAGATAATAGCCGGGATACTCAGCGGCTCCGTCAGCATTCTTTCGGAGGCCATCCACTCCGCCATCGATTTGGTCGCTGCGGTCATCGCTTTTTTCTCCGTCCGGTTTTCGTCCAAGCCGGCGGATAAAGATCACCCCTATGGACACGGTAAAATCGAAAACGTATCCGGCGTGATCGAAGGCCTGTTGATCTTCGTCGCGGCCGTGCTGATTGTGATCGAAGCGGTCAGGAAATTATGGCATCCCTCCGAACTCGAAGCGACGGCGGTGGCTATCGGCGTAATGTTATTTTCGGCCGCGGCGAATCTGTTCGTCTCCAGAAAACTTTATAAAGTGGCCAAAGAAGAAGATTCCATCGCGCTTGAAGCGGATGCGCTGCATCTGAAGACCGACGTGTATACCTCTCTGGGCGTGGGACTCGGAATTCTGTTGATCCAGCTGACCGGAATCAAGCTGCTGGATCCCGTGATCGCGATTCTTGTGGCTTTGCTCATCCTCCGGGAAGCTTGGACATTAATCGGCAGCGCCTTCAAGCCGCTGCTTGATACGAAGCTCTCCGACGCGGAAGAAGAGAAGATCCGGACGATTCTTGGTCAATATATGGGGGAAATCATCGATTTCCACGACCTGCGGACCCGAAAGGCCGGAAACATGAAAATCATCGATTTTCACTTAACGGTGCGCAAAAGCCTGACGGTTGAAGAATCCCATCATATCAGCGAGCTCATCGAAAATGACATTGAAGCGCAAATCAAGCATACGAACGTGACCATTCACATCGAACCGGATAACGCGCACGGTGAAGATCTTCATGTGAAAAGGAAGTGATGCTTCCCTTGTTTCCGCGTCCGGAAATGCGTTATCTTTAGGGGGAATGGAGGGAACTGTATGGGGAAACCAATGATTGGCGTTATGCCTTTGTTTGACGAGGACAAAGAAAGCTACTGGATGCTGCCGGGGTATATGAAGGGGATCGAGGATGCCGGCGGGATCCCGGTGATACTGCCGTTAACCGCAGATAGCGAAATCATTTTGAAGCTGGCGGAGACGTTTGACGGTTTTCTTTTCACCGGCGGTCAAGACGTTAATCCGGAACTGTATCATGAGGAAATGCAGGAGGTATGCGGAAAAATATGCAGTGAGCGTGATGCCCTGGAGTCCGTTCTCTTTCGTCGAGTCGTTGAGCTGGACAAACCGGCCCTTGGAATATGCCGCGGTTTGCAAGTGTTCAACGTTTTGCTCGGCGGAACGTTATATCAAGATCTTCCGAGCCAACGGCAAAGCGAACATAGCCTGGAGCATCGGCAGAAACCTCCTTACAACGAACCTGTTCACCAGGTCTACATAAAGCCCGATAATCTGCTTCATCGAATCGTTCAAACGGATTCCATGCGGGTGAACAGCTGCCATCATCAAGGGATCAAACGACTATCAGGGCAGTTGACGGCTGTGGCCAAAGCGGAAGACGGATTAGTGGAAGGCGTCGCCATGCCGGATAAACATTTTATCCTGGCTGTCCAGTGGCATCCGGAATTCAACTATAAGACGGACGAGCAGAACTTCAGAATATTTTTGGGGTTTGTTCATGCCTGTAAATAAGGGGAAACAGCTTTGTTAATAAACTCGCATGATGGGCGCCTGATTGAATTCAGGGCTCTTTTTTATGATTTGTGAGATGCTACTTTTTATGAGATGCTACATTATTATTCATAGACTAGTATATTATGATGGCTAAACATTGTAAAATACTGCCGAAGGAGGGAAAACCGATGGTAGAAAGTGAATCAATAGCAAGTATTTTACTGGTTGACCACCTGCAGGATCATTTGCTGACTTTGCAAGCGGTGCTTGATAAAGAAAAATTTCAATTGATACAAGCCAATTCCGGTGAAGAAGCATTCAGAAGTTTGCTGAAGCACGACTATGCAATCATCTTGATGAATGTGCAACTGCCGGACATGGATGGTTACGAAGCGGCCAGAATGATGAAAGCCGGAGAAAAATCCAGGGACATCCCCATCATATTTATGTCGAAAGATCCTTTGGAACTGGAATATGTGTCCCGCGGTTATGTTTTTGGAGCG
Organism: Paenibacillus terrisolis; assembly: GCF_056171975.1. NCBI lineage: Bacteria > Bacillati > Bacillota > Bacilli > Caryophanales > Paenibacillaceae > Paenibacillus > Paenibacillus terrisolis. Next base: position 55,262 of record NZ_JBKFGG010000040.1, read on the forward strand.
GTGGATTATCTGGTCAAACCGATTGATCCGCTGATTCTTAAAGCCAAAGTGGAAAAGTTCTGCGAACTGTATGTGACCAATCAGAAATTGAAGCGTCAAGCGGAAGTACTTGTCGTGAAAACCGGAGAATTGGAAAAAGCCAATACCGAGCTCTCCGTCATCTCCGCCGAATTGCGCGAGTCCGAGGCGTTAGCCAATGTCATCATTGAATCCTCCATTGATTCCATGATTGTGATGAATGAAACGGGATTCATCTTGAAGGTTAATCCTGCGGTGGAAACCATGTTTCAATATTCGGAAAAAGAACTGCTTAACGCCAATATTCGCCTGCTGTTTCCCCAGGAGCAAACCGACGGCTTTAACTTGATGGAGGCCACTGGCAGAATGGCGAGCGGGAAGCCTAGAGAAGTGATCGCCGTTCGCAAAGACGGGACTCAATTTCCGGCAGAAATTCAAATCGGGACAAGGGTTTTACGGGATAAAGCGATTGTCGCCTGCACCATCAGAGACATTACCAATAAAAAAAGATCTGAACAGTTAATTACCCATATGGCTTATCATGACGGACTAACGGACTTGCCGAACAGGCGTTTGTTTAATGATCAACTACAAATCAGGCTGCTTCAAGCAAAACAAAAAAAACAATCTCTCGCGCTGCTGTATCTGGATATGGACCGGTTTAAATATATTAACGATTCTTTAGGACATCTTATCGGCGATCTTCTGCTCCTGCAAATCTCCAAAAGATTGAACAGCAGCATAAGAAAAGATGACTTTATTGCCAGAATCGGAGGAGACGAATTTAATGTCGTCCTTTCGAATACCAACCGCGAAAATGCCATTTTAGTCGCAGAGAGTATTATGAAGTCGCTTAAGAAGCCTTTTTTAATCGATTCTTATGAATTATTTTTGACGGTAAGCATTGGGATGAGTGTGTTCCCATATGACGGGGAAGAAGTACATAACTTGATGAAAAATGCCGACGCCGCGCTGCATCGCGCCAAGGAGCAGGGAAAAAACAATCTGAGACTTTACCATTCCGGCATGAATATCTTTTCCTACAGGGCGCTGGTGCTGCAAAACGACCTCAGAAAAGCGATAGATCGCGGAGAATTGTCACTTTATTTTCAACCCAGGCTCGATATCGAGACGAATCGAATCGTTAGCGTGGAAGCGCTTGTACGCTGGAATCACCCTGAATGGGGCATGCTGCTTCCGGCCGAATTTATTCAGCTTGCCGAGGAGATCGGGCTGATTGCCGAAATCGGGGATTGGGTGTTAAAAAACGTTTGCGCTCAAGTCAGAAAATGGAGAGACGCGGATTTTCCAAAGTTTAAGACGGCCGTCAACTTTTCAGGACAGCAATTTCTGCAGAAGGATTTTCCGGAGAGAATCCGGGCGAGGTTGAAGGAATCGGGTATTTCGCCTGAAGACCTTGATATGGAGATCACAGAAGCTATGTTGGTTAGGAACCGGGACGGTATTTCGAACATTCTAAATCAGATCCGGGCAATGGGAATCTCGGTAAGCATAGATAATTTTGGTGCAGGCTATTCGTCTTTGAACGACTTGCGAAAATTTCCGAATGACTCGCTTAAGATTGACAAGTCCATTATTCGGAGCATATCCGAGCAATCTCCCGAAAGCATTGCAATGCTTTCCGCCATCATCGCCTTGGCCAACAGTTTGAACATGACTGTCATTGCGGAAGGCGTTGAGACGGAGGATCAGTTAAACATGTTAAGGAATGTTGGTTGCAAAGCCATACAGGGCTATTTTTTTTGCCCTCCCGTACCGCTGGCCGAACTGGAATCTTTCATTAAGAATTATTACATAACTGGAAACGACGCCGCGCAAATCCGGTTTCAACCTCAGCACTACAACACAGAGGCTTATGTTGACAATAAACAGGATATCAATCAAGCCATCATCAAAAAAGCGATTATGCGTACAAAGGAGCGTTATGGTATTTCGGCCCGTGAGACGGATGTGTTTGAACTGCTCGTGGAAGGCCTAAGCAATAAGGAAATATCGGATGAGCTGTTCATAAGCGCACATACCGTCAAAAATCATATCAGCCGAATTTTCCAGAAGCTGAACGTGTCGGATCGGGTTCAAGCTATGTCTTATGTGAACCAGGCCTGCATGGAGGAGAGCCAAAGATTGCGCAAGTAAAGGAAATATAATCATAGAATTCAAATAGCAATAGGAATGCATGACTAAATGATATGGCATGCATTCCTATTTATTTTGTGCCGGGAATAAGAATACAGACTGATAGTATTACTTTAGAACTAGGACCATAATCACAGGTATGAATATTTTCGCGGACGATCCATGGTTTTAGGAAGCAATGCATACAAGCTGCACAATTGACATTAGACGATAACTTTTAGGTTGAACCGCCATACATTGAGCTTGTGCAAGCGCGAAGGCAGCACATCACGACCGGGACTTATAGAGAACGGGTTGCCGAACCGTCTGTTCGGATAGAAGTTCCGGCTATACCGCCTTATGGAGGGGATAGCTGTGAGAAAAAATGTTATTGCCAAAGGAAAGACGGTGCAGGAAGCGGTAAGGATTGCGTTGGATTTATTGAATGCCGGGAAACACGAAGTGGATATCGAGATTTTGGATAGCGGCAAGAAAGGACTGCTCAGATACCGCTCCAAACCGGCTGTAGTGCGCGTAACCGTCCACGAGCAGGAGGACAAGAAGAAGCAGGACGACGAGTCGAATCAGATTGACAAGCGGGCAAGAACAACCGCTGCGCCAAGGCTGCAGAATGCGCCGGATGAAGGCGCGCCGCTCAACAGGCCGGAGGAGGAAGACTTGGCGGGAAAGGTCTGGGTCCTAAATGGAGCGATATTCAGCCAAGATGCCACGGAAAGATTTCCGATTATTGAAGCAGCCGATGGAGTCGCTTTGTATAAGAACGGAGAACTCGTGACGAAAGCGACGATCGTGCATGAAAAGGACCGATTCGATACGGCTGTTCAGGATGAGGTAGTTGAGCCGCTATGGGATATGCAGATTATCCACAATAAGATGGAGGCCGTTCTAACGGTCAAGCCAGGATATCGGATCAAGAGGCGCATCAAGAATAAAGCGCCGTCCAACTATATTCTGCTGGAAGCGGAGGAACAGAGGTATCCGCTTTTTCTAGATGATGCTCTCATTATGAACAAGCTTAAAGAAATGGGGATCGTCTATGGGGTCGATTTCGCTCAGATTGCCAACGCTTGTGTCAGCGAGGAGCCGGGATCTTTTGTCATCGCCAGAGGTTCCCCGTATTTGGAAGGAAGAGACGGTTATTTTATGCCGCTTCAGCAAACGGAGATAGTGAAAGCGATCAAGGAGCGCCCCGACGGAACTGTGGATTACCGCGATATTCAAGAGTTTCCTTCCGTGGACCGGGGGCAAATCATCGGCGTTACCGTTTCTTCCGAACCCGGTTATCCGGGAATTACGGTAACCAATGAACCCTTGTTTCCGCCCGAAGTGTTTCCCGTTTCGATGAAAGCCGGGAAAGGCGTAGCGCTTACGGAGGACGAATCGAAAGCGGTCGCCATCGAAGCCGGACATCCGGATATTCAGATCGTCGGAAATGAAACGAGAATCTCTATTATTCCCAAGCTGACAATCAGGACAAGCATTGATATGAAAACCGGAAATATCCGTTATATTGGCGACGTCGAAATAGCAGGCTCCGTGCATGACGGAATGACCGTTGAGGCCGAGGGGAATTTATTGATCAGAAATCATGTCAGCATGGCAACCTTATCCGCCGGGAACTCGATTATCGTTCAAAAGAATATCATTTCCAGCGAGGTTGCTGCGGGAAAAAGCAGCTTGATCAAAATGGAACTGCAGGACGACATTAAAAAGAACCTTTCGCAAATGAAACAAATGGTGACGGCAATTCGCCAATTGTCCACGGCTTCTACCTTTAAAATTCCACCGAATAATCGCACGGAGTTGGGGGCAGTTATCAAAATATTAAGCGAAGGGAAATTCAAGGCTTTCCCCGAGACCGTGCAGGCGATCGTTCATAAGATCAACAGCAACGCCGGAAGGCTGGAACCTTCATGGGAGAATTTCGGCAGACAGCTCAGCGGCGCCTTTCTTTCCCCGAATGCTTCGCCATTAAAAGAACTTGCCGACCTGGAAGCAATCATTCGCACGGCGGAAAACCTGCTTGTATCCGTCAAGGAGGACGCGGAAGGAAAAGCATTTGTTAAAGCGGCCTTCGTTCATAACAGTCAGGTATATTCCGCAGGGGATATACTGATTACCGGCAAAGGAATTTATCATTCGAAATTGCACGCGCGCGGCTTCGCGGAAATAACCGGATACCTCCGCGGCGGGGAGGTTTTTGCCGCAAAAGGAGCTCAAATCGGGCAAGCGGGAACCAAGGGCGGAATTACTACTAAAATTATCGTGCCGAGCCAGAAAACCATAAAAATCGAATTGGCGATGGAAGATACCTGCATTCAAATCGGCGGCACGATACACCGGTTTATCCAATCGCAAAATCATGTATATGCTCGTCTGGATGACAACGGCAGGCTTATTTTATCTTGAAATAGATAGATCATATGTTGTTTTGGGAGTGGTAAGACAGTGGGTTATATTGCGAATTCATTAGTAGACCATATTTTAGCAATGCTGGTCAGCGAAACGGTGTCTAAAATAGGCGATGTGCAGCTGGATACCTCCTTAGCCGGAGGCATAAGCTCTTCTCGGCTGGCAGATCTTCCGATCGAAGAAGAACAGTGGACAATCATTAGACAGAACCTACGAAAAAGACGGTTTCAGGACACAGATTCCGGGAATCGGCAAGCTTTTCGACTTTATCTTAACGAAGAACGTGCTTTTGAGGAGCTTAGTTCCCGGGCAATCCGGTTTGGTTTGCTCATTCCCTGTTATCGGGGCGATCTCTATATAGGTTATGTGTTTTTGGCGGGCTCATCGGCGTATGGCGAAGAGACAGAAACAGAACTTTCGCCAAAGATCCGTTATTTGTTTGAGATGCTGGCGAGAGCGACTAAGGTTGATCCCGCCGATGAGGTCAAGGCAAATATGCTGGCCGAGCTCAGGAATGCCCAAAAGAACCAAGAGCTTGAACTCTACTATCAGCCTCAAGTAGACATCACAACCGGCAAAATAGTGGGAAACGAAGCGCTGCTGCGTTGGAACAGCCGGACGCTGGGCCCGGTTTCTCCCGGAGTTTTTATTCCGCTTGCCGAAGAATCCGGGCTTATCGCTTCTTTTGGAGAATGGGCGTTGCGGACGGCTTGCGTCCAGAACAAAGCTTGGCAGGATAGGGGGATGGCGCCTTTGCGAATTTCTGTGAATTTATCCCCCGGGCAATTAGTTCAGCCGAATTTAGTTGGAGTTATTCGCGAAATTTTACAGGAAACAGGTCTTGATCCTCGTTATTTGGAATTGGAAATCACCGAGGGGATGGATATGGATCTAGGCAAGGCTTTGCCCATATTGAAGCGCTTAAAGGAACTTGGATTGAGAATCAGTTTGGACGATTTCGGGCTGGGCTACAATTCTTTTTATTACATGAAACGTCTTCCCATCGATACCATCAAAATCGACAAGTCTTTTGTTCAAGACTGCACGACGAATAAAATCGATGCAACAATCGTTAGAACGATTATCTCCATGTCTCGTCAGCTTGGTATTAACGTTATAGCCGAAGGGGTAGAAAACGCCGAACAGTTGCTTTTTCTGGGGAGAAATGAATGCAATGAGGTGCAGGGGTATTTTTTCGGAATGCCGGCACCGGCTGACGATATTTTTGCGTCCCTGATGGGCAACCGAAACCAAAAATGAGATTTTGCTCGATTAATTTTCTTTGACTTTCCCGGCGTTCGCATATATGATAGCAATTGTAATTATCATTGATAATCATTATCAATATAATGATAATGATTATCATAAAATCATATATCTATTGCCAGGGGGATATCAACATGCACAAAAGGTTTTTAAGTTTTCTTATGATTATCGCGGTCGCACTCGTTGCGGCTGGCTGCGGTTCAGGTGCAACGAACAGTGGGACGGCCAATAATGGATCGGCCGATTCTGCCGCCGCTTCCAATGCGGAAGGTGAAAACACCGGCGGTCCCATTGTGCTGAAAGACGCCAAAGGCGAGCAGAAACTTGACAAGCCGGCGCAAAAAGTCGTAGTGCTGGAATGGACATTTACCGAAGATGTTGTTGCGCTCGGCCTACAGCCGGTAGGGAATGCCGATAACGAAAACTATAAACTTTATGTGACTTCCGAAGCGCCGCTGGATGCCGGTGTGACGGATGTCGGGACTCGCGACGAACCGAATCTGGAGACGATCGCCGCGTTAAAGCCGGACCTGATCATCGCCAACACCGACAGCCACGAAGCAATTTATGACCAGTTGAAAAGCATCGCCCCGACGCTGATTTTCGAACTGTATCCGAAAGAAGGACAAGGCGATCAATATACGCTGATGGAGGATACCTTCAAAACGATTGCCGCGGCCGTTGGCAAAACGGCGGAGGCGGACAAAGTCCTCTCGGATTTGGACGCGCATTACGCGGAAGCGAAAGAGAAGCTGGCCGCTGCGGGCAAGGAAGGCTTCAACTATGTGCTGACGCAGGCATACAGCTATCAAAACGCAGCGACGCTGCGCCTGTTCACCAATAATTCGCTGGCGGTACAAACGCTTGACCGGATTGGGCTGAAAAACGACTGGACACCGGGTAATTTTGAGATTTACGGGTTCAGCAGTTCGACGGTTGAAGCACTGCCGGCCGTCCAGAATACAAATCTGCTTTACATCGTGCAAAAGGACGACGATATTTTCTCGAATGAACTGAAGGACAATTCCGTTTGGAACGGCCTCGCTTTTGTGAAAGAGAAACGCACCTTCGCCCTGGACAGCGCGACCTGGGTATTCGGCGGCCCAGTCTCCTCCAAAGTTCTCGTCGATGAAGTCGTCAAGTCGTTGACAAAATGAGCGAACGGATGAAAAGAAGCGGAGGAAAAAAAATCGAAGCGGGCATGACCTGGCGGCTGATCGGCATATTTGGGGGCGGCTTGGCCGTCCTCTTTATTTTGTTCATACTCAGTCTTGGCTTTGGGGAGGCCCGCATTCCGGCTGCTTCTGTGCTTGAGGGTTTGCTGAAGCGCCGGGATGTGATGGAGCATAACCTGCTTTGGGACATCCGGATGCCCCGCACGGTGATCGGCATTCTGGCAGGGGCAGCTCTCGCCGCGGCCGGGGTTCTGCTGCAAACGATCACGAAAAACCCGCTGGCTTCTTCGGATACGCTCGGGATCAATGCCGGGGCATACTTTATGGTTGTCCTTGGTATGGTCGCTTTTCCTGCGGCACAGCAACAGTTTCCGTTTTTTCTGGCGGCTGCGGGAGGACTGCTCGCGGCTCTCGCCGCCTACTTCTTAAGCGGAGGCAGAGCGGGGACGCCGGTTCGGCTGGCATTGTCGGGTATGATCGTGTCCATGGTCCTGGGGGCATTTACATCGGCGCTGCATATTTTTCATAGAACCGAAACGCAAAACTTATTTTTGTGGGGCTCGGGTTCTTTAATCCAACTGGATTGGGATGGCGTGCGGTATTCATGGCCGTTTGTTCTTGTGCTGCTAGTCGTGGCGGTACTCGCGGGCAGGCAGTTCGATACGCTTGAGCTCGATGAGTCGACCGCCCGTTCGCTCGGACAGCGCGTAGGGTTGACGCGGGGGTTCGGACTCGGGATTTCGGTGCTGATGGCGGCGGTTGTAGTCAGCGTGGTCGGGCCGATCGGTTTCGTCGGACTGGTCGCTCCGCATCTGGTGCGGTTAAGCGGCATCCGCAAGCATCATCTGCTTATACCCGCAAGCGCCTTGTGGGGCGCGCTGCTGATTACCGCGGCCGATACCCTTGCGCGAATGGTGCGGAGCAATGTGGGGGAGATGCCGATCGGTGCGGTCATGGCCATCATCGGTGCGCCGTGGCTCATCTGGCTCGTGCTCGCCAAGATGAAAAACATATCCGGCTCGGGTCAGGGCCGTTCTTCCATGAACATAGGAGGGGCGGCGAAGCGTATGCGTTATACTCCTGCTGCGATCGTGATGACCTTGCTGCTTTTGGTCAGCGTTCTTTTTAGTCTGGCGTTTGGGGGATCGAGAATCCCGCTTGGCGATCTGCTGGCCAGCTTAACGGGCGGAGGAGAGCAGGCGTATTCGGTTCTGCTCAATTTGCGGCTGCCGCGCACGCTCGTGGCGGCTGAAGGCGGAATTGCGCTGGCCGTCGGCGGCGTCCTTATTCAGAGCGCCGTTCGGAACCCGCTCGCGGATGCATCCATTATCGGCGTCACCTCGGGCGCCGGATTCGGCGCGATGATCGTGCTTGTGGCCTGGCCCGCCTTGACGATCGTTGCTTTGCCGTTTGCCGCGATCGCGGGCGGGATTGCCGCGGCGGCTTTTGTATTTTTCCTGGCCTGGCGCAAAGCTTTGAATCCATCCGTGCTGATTTTGCTCGGTATCGCTGTGTCGGCCGTAGGTTCGGCGGGCATACAAGCGATGATCGTCAAGGCCAATCTCTGGAGCGGCAGTTCCTACATCTGGCTGACGGGATCGACCTACGGAAGAGGCTGGAATCAGTTTTACAGCCTTCTGCCGTTTCTGCTCGTTCTTCTGCCGATCGCTTACTACTTGGGCCGCAAGTTCGATGTGCTGGCGTTTGGCGACGAGAGCATGACGGGATTTGGCTTGACGGTCCGGGGAACACGGCTTTCCGCGATGCTGATCGGGGTCTTACTGGCTGCGGGAGCCGTGGCGAGCGTCGGGACGATCGGGTTTCTCGGGCTGATGGCGCCGCACGCGGTGCGGATGATAATCGGACATCACACGCGGCGTTCCATCGTTTTGTCCGGACTCTTGGGAGGATGGCTGCTGGTCATCGCCGATACGATCGGAAGAACCGTTATGGCGCCCACCGAGATTCCGTCGGGTCTGATCATTATGCTGATTGGAGCCCCTTATTTCCTGTTCCTAATGTACCGTTCGGTGGTTGACGGAAGACAGACTTCTTGATGTCAAAAAGTTCAAGCTAACGGACAAGAACATATGCCTGCTGAAAAGATGCGCAGAAGCACGATGGTTGAGGTTACCGATTTCAGCAAGGTAGAGAAGTGCTCAAAACAAAAGCAACCTATGTCATTGGACAACGGGTTGCTTTTTTTGTTTCACTCCAAGGCTTCAGGGATGCCGTGAAAAGAAACGAGCGCCTATCGCGAAGAACATCAATTCGTCGATCCGGGCATATAAACGTAATAGTATGAAATGCCAAACCGGTGTACAGAAAGGAATTCTGTGATGGAGCTCGCTGGGAAAAAGAAGTTTTTCAACAATAAAACGGCCATATTCCTCGCCGCCATGTGTTATCAGACGTATCCGTTTTTCTTCGAAGGCAAGCTTGTCTTGCCGAAAGGTTATCAGCTTCGATACACGATACGCGCATCGGCCAACGTTGAGAATCCGACGGAACTGGTATTTGGGTTTATCGCGGAGTCGCGGGACAAGATCATCATCGCTTTCAGAGGATACGCCGAATATCCCGCAGATCTCCTGGCGTCCTACGACATTTTTCAAGTAAGATATCCCTTTGTGGGAAACGGTGGGAAAACCTCGCGCGGATTCACATGCTTGTATCGCTCAACCAGGGATCGGCTCATCACGGAATTAAATAAACTGTCTGCCGCCAAAAGATTGTTTATTACCGGGCACAACTACGGCGGAGCATTGGCCACGTTAGCGGCTTTGGATATTGCCGTCAACACCAAATTCAAAACGCCCTTGGTTTATACATACGGAAGTCCGCGCATCGGAAACCCCGAATTTGCCTTGAGATTCGATAGGGTGGTGAGGCACAGCTTTCGAATCGTGAATATTCACGACTCTTTTCCCACATTTCCGGACAGAAGATATCCGCCTCCGTTCACGAAAAGGGGAATCACTTATCGGCATGTCAGAACCCGAGTTCCGATTTCGTTTCAGCTCAACAATACGCCGCGGAATGACGCAATTGCCTGCTATTTCAAAACCCTCAGCCAAAAGAGTCCTCTTTTCGCCAAAACGCTATGCAGGAATAATCCGGGATTTTGCCCGGACACCGGCATGTGTGTTCCATTCCGAAAAACGTGTTAATGGAAAAAGGCTTGGGAACGAAAGGGGGCCTTGTTGATGGGTGCATCAAGTTTAATGCCCGGCTATAACATAAATGAAGCCATATTGCTCGCGGGGATGATCAACCAGGCATATGAGCTTTTCGAGCAGGGGAAGCTCTTGCTGCCCCAAGGATATACCTTGCAAGCGGAGATTATCGCACTGGCCGGAGTCGAAGATCCGGAACCCGAACGATTTGGTTTTATTGCGGAGTCGCCGGATCAAATCGTAGTCGCGTTCAGAGGAACGAGAACCTTCCGGGACAACGAGTCGGATCAAGACTTATACCAAGTCCGATATCCATTTGTGCCTCGTGCAGGGAAAACCCATCGCGGGTTTACATGCATTTACAAGTCGACAAGAAATGAGCTTATCGCGCAATTGGCCAAACTTTCCCCCGACAAAACGCTTTATATTGCGGGTCATAGCTTAGGAGGAGCCTTAGCCGTATTGGCCGCCTTTGATTTTGCCGTCAACACTCCGTTTAAGCATCCGGCCGTATATACGTATGGGAGTCCGCGCGTCGCGGACCCTGTTTTTGCTTCCCGTTTCGATCAGACCGTTAGAAACAGCTACCGTATCGCCAACGTGCATGACATTATTCCCACCTTGCCGGCTATCGCGTACCCGCCGCCGTTTACCAGACAGGGGTTGTTTTATCGCCATGTACAAAAGAAGGTTCCGCTTTCCTTTCAACTCAACAGCTTGCCGGTTCGCAATCATGAAATCGTCTGCTATTTTAAATTTCTCGGCGAACAAAGTCCGGAATTTACCCAGGTGTTTTGTCAAGAAAACCCGGGGTTTTGTCCGGATACCAGGATGTGTGTTCCGTTCATAGGCATTTGCAGTCCCTTGGAGGATGAATAAAATAGGTGGTCCGTACAAAAAACGACTGCTCCTCAACAAATATGGGGAAGCAGTCGTTTACGTTAGAAGCTCAAGGCGGCTTTCGCCGTTTGTTCCAGCCCGGCCGCTATAATTTCCGGCGCTTGATCTCTTGATTTGGTATGTCCTTCAATAATGACTTCTTCAACCGGCACTCCGAACACCCCCGATAAAATCGCTTTGACCGGTCTGATACCGGACTCGACTGAATCCATCGGCTCCGTCGAGAAAATCCAGCCGCGGGCATTCAGCAGTATGATCTTTTTGTTCTCCACAAGTCCTATAGGGCCGTCAGCCGTGTATTTAAAGGTTTTTCCGGAATGGGCAAGATAAGAAATGTAGGTCGATAACGGCGCTGGCGCCGCCAGATTCCAAAGCGGGAAGGCAATGACGATTTTATCCGCCGCCAGAAACTGTTCCAGATACCGGTCCATCGTTTTCACGATCTTTTCTTCCTCGCCGGAAAGAACCAGGTTTCGAGAAGCTTTATAACGCCCCGTGATGGCGTCGTTTCCGTAATAAGGCAAGTTTTCCTTGAACAAATCAAGCTCGGTTGCGGTATCGGAAGGATTTGCTTCCTTGTAGGTCTTTAAAAACGTTTCGTACATCCGGACGCTGACAGCTTGATCCGAAGGACGGTCGTTCACTTTGATAAAAAGTACATTCGACATGCTTGAGGTTCATCTCCCTGCTTTTATTTTTACAACACGTGTTGTAAAGTAATTATAAAAAGACGGGGAGCGGGGCTCAACCGGCAATTACCAAGACTTATCGTATATACGACATACCCGCAAAAATGTCTAAAAAGAACGGAGATCAGCTTATGACCGAGACCAAGACAGATCCGCGCATTCTGCGTACGCGCCGGCTTATTATGGATGCTTTTATCCAAATATCGCTGAAAAAGGATTTCAGGGACATTACCATTAAGGATATTACGACCGAGGCGACAGTAAATCGAGCCACTTTTTATTATCATTTTTTGGACAAATATGATTTATCGGAGAAAGTGCTTAAAGAATATTTGATGATTAATGTAATTAACAAAATGAAAGAACCCCATGAAGTCAACGAAGAGACGTTCACGAATGTTTTTTTGTGGGTCACCCAATTTCAAGCCTCAATGTCCTTGCAGTGCCAGCGCAACTTCAACTCCTTTGCGGCAACCATCGAAGTGATTATTAAAAAGGAACTGGAAAATACATTTTACGGAATCCTGACCAAGCAAATCCCGGATCAAAGCAGAGAGTCTCTTAGAATTGCGGCCGCCATGTTAAGCTGGGGGATCTACGGGGCAACCGTGGACTGGAACCGCAACAGCAGCTTATCGGAGGAAGAGTACATGAAGCTTGCGATTCCGCACATTACGTATGGAATCCGACTGTTATATAAATAAGTAAAATTTTTATTGATTTTCAATCTATTAAAAGGTAGAATAATGACATGCAAAAAAATACCGCTGAAATTATATTGGATACCGCCCAGTCCATTGTGCAGGAGCACGGCTTTAACGGATTCAGTTACGCGCATATCGCGGAAAAAGTAGGTATCCGAACCGCCAGCATTCATTATCACTTTCCCAATAAAGAAGACCTGGGCGAGGCGCTCATTTCTCGGTACCATAAGCATTTTATTTCCGATCTTGCCGAGATCGACGCTGCCGCCGCCGACAATTTGGAAAGGATGCGCAGGTATATTCTTTTTTATCGCAGCGCTTCAGATGATGAATATCGGATTTGTTTGGGTGTTATGCTCTCGACGGACTTATCCGTTTTGTCCGAAAAGTCGCAGCAGGAATTGGCCGGATATTTCGACACCAATTTAGAGTGGCTGGAACGCGTCCTGGAGAAAGGAAGGGAAGAAGGGCAATTTAAGTTTGAAGGAGATGCGGTCTCGCGAGCCCAACAATTTCTCGTATCGCTTCAGGGGGCGCAGATATTGGCCCGAAGCTTTCATGATATCAGCAGATTCGATAAAATTGCAGACGAACTGATATCTGCTTTGGCATAAATGCCCGAGCGGATATTTTTTCAATAAATTATCTATCTTTTAATAGGTAGAAAATGTGGAGGGACAAAATGATTGTAGTAACCGGAGCAACGAGCAACACCGGCAGAGCGGTAGCTTTCAGTTTATTAAAAGCGGGAGCGCAAGTCAGAGTCATCGGGCGAAACCTGGAACGTCTTCAACCCTTTATCGAACAAGGCGCGGATCCTTTTGTTGCCGAACCGTCGGATGGTGAGTCTATGAATCAAGCGTTTCAAGGGGCGGATGCGGCTTACGTCATGCTGCAGCCCGGATTCATTGCGGAAAGTGCGGACTTTCCGGCTTACCAGCAGGCAAGCATTGATGCCATCGTGCCCGCTCTGGTTCTAAATGATGTAAGTCATGTCGTTGCCTTAAGCGGATGGGGAGCGAACTTTGATCGTGCATCGGGTCCCTTATTTGGGCTTAGACAGCTTGAGCGAAGCCTGCGTTCCGAAGCTTCCATTCATACGCTTGCGCTGCGTCCGGGATGGTTCATGGAAAATGCGATTCCGCTGATAGAATCGATCAAAGGTCATGGAACTTCAAGCGGCCAGTTGCGCGGAGATTTGAGTCTGCCCATGATCGCGACGCAAGACATCGGGGAAGTGGCAGCCCGCGCTTTACTGCTGCCGATTGAGGAAAGCTTTGAGATTCGCGAACTTCAAGGTCCCGAAGAGCTGACGCTCGCTCAAGCTGCCAAGATTATCGGCTCAATCGTTGGCTATCCGGATGCAGCTTATGAGCAGCTGCAGTCAGGCGATGTAAAAGCGGGAATGATAGAGTCCGGGTTCTCCGATCATATGGCCCAAGCATTTGTAAAGATGTCGGAGCATTTGAATGCGGAGGACATTCGCATGTTGCGTCCGAAGACGGAGCGTGTAATTACCCCGACTTATTTTGAACAGTTCGTTCGCAAAGCGTTTGCTCAAATGCAGGGTTAACAAGTTAATTATATTAAATACTTTACTTCTAATGAAAGCGGGTGGTTCCATTGACAGAAAAAAACGTTACGACTTTAGGCGCCTACCTCGATTGGCAGGTGGGACGAAAGCTGCTCACGACATTAAGCGACGGATACAATCCGATCTCCTACGATATTCTCCATTCGATTCCCAAAGAAATGGGGGTTCGGCTGCAACGAGAGGCTCATAGAACCGATGATCCGGTCTTTACTCATAATATGTTTCTTATTCGCGGCGAGGACCACTCTCCCATTTTGATCGATGCCGGCATGGGAGCCGGCGGCGGCCCTACATTGGGCTGGCTCCCCGGTTCACTTGTCAAAGCAGGGGTAAAAATGGAAGACATCGGACTTATTTTAATGACGCATCTTCATCCCGATCATTGCGGGGGGTTGGTCAATGATCAAGGTAATGCGGTATTTCCGAACGCAATACTTGCGGTTCATGAAGATGAACTCGATTTCTGGCTGACGGAAGAAGGCAAGCGGCGTTCTCCGGAAAGCCTCAAACCTTTTTTCGATATGGTTAGGGCATCCGTGGAGCCTTACCGACACCGGTTGCGGAAGTTCAACTCCGAAGAAGTCGCTCCCGGCGTTCGGGCTGTACCATTGCCTGGACATACGCCCGGGCATACCGGATTTCTTGTTCAAAGCGAGGGAAAGGAAGTTTTTATTTGGGGCGACATCATCCATTTGCCTGTAATTCAACCCGCATGGCCAGACGCCGGCGTTATTCATGACGTAGATCCGAAGGCCGCGGCGGCCACGAGAAAGCGAGTTCTTGCCGAAGTATCCGAACGGCGCCAGTTGGTGGCCGGGAACCATTTGGAATTTCCCGGATTAGCTTATTTGGAACGTCATGGTGAAGCATTTAGGCTCTTTCCCGAAATCTGGATTTCTCGAATTTAAAAAGCTTCGGTTGCCCTTGATGCTCGGTGCAGGTTCTTTGTTGTCGGTCTTGCCGGCGGCAAGCTTAGCTGGAATGAGCTCGTCATCGAGGATGGGCTGCTTGTACGCAGCCGAGCTCAGCCTAATCGGGTTCGGGACCGCATACTTAGCCTTTTGCCGCGGCGGACGGTGGCGCTGAACGGGACCGGGGCCGTCCTGGCCCGGAATCAATAAATAACGGTAAACGGTAATTTCTCGAATAACGGTATTAAATGGCCTTATTTCACTCCGAGACCGGGTTTTCCTGAAAATAGAGGTACAAAATGGCCCTATTTTCGGCAAAACCTCTAAAATCGAGGGGAGAAGGGAGCTCTTCTGAAGAAATAAGGCCATTAAACGGCGTTATTTATTCAAAATGAGGCCTCTCCAGTGGAAATAGGGCCATTAAAGATCGCTATTTTAAGTGACAGCGGGAGGATGGAAAAGAGTCTGCAGCTAGAATAAAAAGTGGACATCTCTTAGTGTCAAACAGATAATTGAATCTAATAAGACGAAGAGGTGTCAAAAATGAGTGAAAGAAGAGAGCGATACAACGAAACGTTCAAACGAGAAGCCGTCAAGTATGTGCAAGAGAAAACGAAATCTCTGGAGCAAATCGCCGATGAGCTGAATATTAACCCCGGGAC
>NZ_JBKFGG010000041.1:0-67396 GCF_056171975.1 Paenibacillus terrisolis
ATCCGGTATTAGCTACCGTTTCCGGTAGTTATCCCAGTCTTACGGGCAGGTTGCCTACGTGTTACTCACCCGTCCGCCGCTAACCTTACCCCGAAAGGTAAGATCCGCTCGACTTGCATGTATTAGGCACGCCGCCAGCGTTCGTCCTGAGCCAGGATCAAACTCTCCATTAAAGATGGAAGCAGTCTCGTACCCGGAGGTATGAGGTGTTCCATCGAAAGTGTTTGTCTTGCTCATTTAGAAACTGACGAGAAATAAATTTCTCATTTTAATACTCACTCGTTGTTCAGTTTTCAAAGATCAACTTCGCTTTTCTTCGTCGCTGCGTTTCAGCGGCGACTTTTATAATATATCATACTCGGCTAGGTTTTTGCAAGGGGTTTTTCGAAAGTTTTTTCGTTATCCTTCTTGCTTTTCCGCGTTTATGCCGCCCCGCCAAAAAGCGGGACGTTTGCTAATTTAACATAAACGACGACCTGCCGTCAAATCCAATTTTTTACTGTAAACATCCGAACTCGCTATTGTTTTACCTGTGGAAAATGGCTTCTGCGTGCATACTTGGAGAGTTCCTTTGGAGGAGCGAATCGGGCGTACATCCGAAACACGGTTTTATAACGATTAGCGATAGCGTGACGTATATCCTGATCCAGGCGATGGTCGCTCATATCAAGGAGCATCTCGTCCAACTCCTTGCGCAGTACATAGTCCAGCTCTTTGCATTCTTTTTCATTGAACAGCATTCCCAACACTCAAGCAACAACTCCTCATAAACTGGATTCCAAATTACGATCGGGGATTTGTCATAATGCTTCGCCTTATATCCTGCCGAACTCAATCTCATCTTGGGCGCTTTAATGTTATGCACATTTTTTGGGAAAATTATGAATGGACCCGTAAAAGAATCTCGAATACTCATTCAGCCGACCAGATAGTAAGTCAATGTACTTTCTATTATGGCCGCAATCAATAGAAGCAAAGTGATCCAGCACACTCCCCTGCCTAAAGACGCAAAAAAATGCCTCCAATTCACCGTACGATCCTGGCGGTCTCTCGCCCCCAGTTCCCCAAGGCCTTTCAGCACAAAATAACCAAACTGAAGACCAAACGCGGAAGCGATAATGATCGCCGGAATTTCAATAATACCGTGCGGTAAAAGACCCTTAACGATTAGCTCATACACATTCTCGCCATTAGCACCCGCAGCGGCGACCACGAATCCTAGTGCCAATCCGTTCATCAACAGAAAAAATGCCGGCACCAAACCAAGCAGAGCTCCAAGTAACATGATGGCGATGCTTTTAACAACATTATTCATGAAAATAAATCCGAAAAAGCTTAGCTCGGGGTTTTCGGTCTGAGACAACCGGCGACTATACTCCCCCAACTTTTCAAGATCCGGCATGATCAGCCGCGTGAGTGCTTCCACATTGGACGCTCCTATAGCAACTCCCGCCGCAAATATGATAAAAGAAATCAGAATCATCTTTTTGTATCTGGATAAATCCCGAAAAAAACGGCGTGCCGACAAGGCGGACAACATCATAAACAACTCCTCTTTTTTAGGTTTTCTATGGACAAGAACGTCATAAACGATAGAGGTACGAGCATACATTGGTACAAGCGGATCACTTCAAACCATTCACTCTGGTGACGAGAGGGGCTTGAATCTCATGAACAATTTCTTCTATGTTCTTAACGGAAAGAAGATCAAAAGGTTTTTCTTTGTTTTTGCAGCGGCGTTGTTTGCAGCAGGCGTCATTTACGTGGAGAGAGAGCACATTACGGTGTTTTCGGAAGAAAGTACGCCTTCCGCCGTTTATAGCGTATCCACGGACAAAAAAGTCATCGCCTTGACCTTCGACATCAGTTGGGGAGATACGCGAACGGAGCCCATTCTGAAAGTGCTGAAGGACAAGAACGTGCAAAAAGCTACGTTTTTCCTTTCCTCGCCCTGGAGCAAAACTCATCCGGACATCGTAAAAGACATCCAGCAGCAAGGCTTCGAAATTGGCAGTCACGGACACAAGCACGTTAATTACAGCAGCCTGAGCGAAGAGGAAATCTCGCGTCAAATTTCAACGGCTCACACGATTTTGACGGACTTGACGGGAAAAGCTCCCAAGCTGCTCCGACTTCCCAACGGAGATTTTGACAAAAGAGTACTGAAGGTGGCTGAAAGCCAGGGTTATACGGTCATTCAATGGGATACCGACTCCCAGGACTGGATGAATAAAGGCGTGCAATCCATCGTAGACCGCGTTGTAACCAAAGCCCACCCAGGAGACATCGTCCTTCTTCACGCCAGCGATTCCGTTAAGCAAACGCATGAGGCTCTGCCAATCATTATCGATGAATTGCGAAAAAAAGGATATGAATTCGTTACCGTTACCGATTTGCTGCAGGAGGCCGGCGTTCAGGGAAATGAAGTACGCGATCAAGCGTGGCTCCAAAAACAGGAGGATATCGCGGCCGGACTATAAATGACTCCATCCTTATGCTGTAAAGACAAAAAGCCCAGAGAAATTCTGGGCTTTTTAAATTTCCGGATGACCAGAGGTTACTAACGGTTCAAAACCCGCTGAAGAATAAGAATCTGGTAAGCGTTGCAGGCGATAAGCGGAGCAGCGATCCAAGCCGTCGCGTTGTTTACCCCAATATTAAGAACCCCGACAATCTCCACGATCGTGACCGCAGACATGAAAAAAAGCGTCGGTATCCAGGCCGTTGCATTGGTGAGACGAACCTTCCAATAAGAAACCGCGAAGGCGATGATGATAATTATGATGCCCAAGATCAGATCAAAGATGCCGCGTTCTTCCCTGCCGACAAATATCCGGAAAAACATCAGTTCCAATAGAGCCAGAACGGCAAGCGCAAGCTGTACGTATTGCCATGTTCTTTTCGAAAAAACGCCTTTACCCATATAGTTAATCATTAAATAAGCAAAAAAGCCCATTTGTGAATACACGCTGATCATAATGCCTACTCCAAGAAGAATGCCGATATTCACAAAAAAGTCGGTGGTTCCGGTAAATTGAAGCGTATCTGTCCACTGCAGAAGCAGGCCGACGATTAACGAACCGGCCGCGCCTACAACTAACGTTGTCCCAAATAAGTACAGCCAATTTTTCAAATTCACACCATACACCCCCCACTAACGAATTATTTTACCAACGATCCCGGCAAAAAACCATTCTTTTCACGGCCCGGTGATGGGATAATTCCTTTTCAATACCGCATACTAAGCACAGCAACGACGACAAGGAGGAAGGGAACCATGAAAAGGCGGACAACCCGTTGGCTTTTATGCATCCTATTTACATTGACTCTTCCGTTATCGGCCTGCGGTTCTGAGCAAAGCTCCTCCTCTTCTCAAGGTGGAGGTTATAAAGAAACGAAGTCCATGGTTATCGATATCCTGAAAACCGATGAGGGTAAAAAAGCGATATATGAGGCTTTGAGTTCTCCAGCCAGTGGAGGAGGAAGCGGAAGCGGCTCAAGCTCAGGATCGGGGTCCGGTTCCGAGTCGGGCTCGGAATCCGGTGGATCAAGCGGAGGTGGAGGAGGCGGAAACTTCGGTATAAAAATGCTGCTCCCGTCCCAAACATCAAATGAGGTCCGAATGGCCGTCAAGGATACGATCACTTCTCCGGAATACAAGAAGGAAATCGAGAAAATCATGACCGATCCGCAGTTCGCCGGCGATTTCGCCAAAGCGGTCAATTCACAAAGCAAAGAACTCCATATGCAGCTGATTAAAGATCCAACGTATCAAAAATCGGTTCAGGATATGTTGAAATCCCCCGATGTTATGAAGATGTTCCTGGATCTTACCAAAACGCCGGATTATCGTAAGCAATCCATGACGGTTATGCAAGAAGCCATGCAAAGTCCGATCTTCAAAATGGAAGTCATGGAACTGCTGAAAACGGTCGTTCAAGAACAATTGCAGCCTAAAATTGAAAAATCGCCGAAGCAAGGCGGTGGCGACCAAGGTGGAGGCGGCGGCAGTGGCGGCGATCAAGAAGGCGGCGGCGGTAGCGGTGGCAGCGGTGGCTCATCTTAATATCATGCACCATATAAAAAGACTGACCCGCGGGAGGTCAGTCTTTTGTACATTTAACCGCGATCCGGGCGGCGATTTCATCATATAGCCTCCCCGCCGTACTTTCCGCTTTATAAACGGAAGGTGAAAAATCCGGCTCGGCCGGATGATTGTCCGGAGCGCCCAGCGGGATCTGAGCCAGCAATTCCGCGTGAAGCGACTCGGCAAGTCTTGCGCCTCCACCTCTGCCAAAGATGTAATCCTTTTGCCCGCAGGCGGAACATTCGTAATAAGCCATATTCTCGACGACGCCAAGCACCTCATGTTCGGTTCGCAAGGCCATGGAGCCCGCTCTGGCAGCAACAAAAGCCGCCGTTGCATGCGGCGTGGTTACGATGATTTCCCGGCTTTGCGGGATCATCTGATGTACGTCCAATGCCACGTCGCCCGTTCCGGGAGGCAAATCGAGAAGTATGTAATCGAGCTCACCCCACGCTACATCGTCAAAAAATTGGCGCAGCATTTTCCCTAACATCGGGCCCCGCCAAATCACCGGGTTGTTGTCCTGAATAAAAAAGCCCATGGACATCACTTTAACGCCAAACCGCTCGACCGGTAAAATCACTCCATCTTCGACACGGGGCGTTTCCTCGATTCCCATCATGTCGGGAACGCTGAATCCATAAATGTCCGCGTCGATCAGACCGACTTTTTTGCCTTGGCGCGCAAGCGCAGCGGCCAGATTAACCGTGACGGTCGACTTTCCGACGCCGCCCTTGCCGCTGGCAACGGCGATGAAATGCACGCCGGACTCAGGTGCCAGGAGAGGCACTCGCTTGGAATCTGTTTCATCCGTGACGTTGGCCTCTTGTGCGCCTGTGCCGGAAGATGATGCACCTTCTAAGGCTCCATCCGCTTCCTCCAGTTCACGTTCGGAAGCTTCCCGGAACCGAAGATGTACGTCTTTTACTCCGGCTTCCTCAAGACGATAACGGATTTCCCGCTCCAGCTCCTCGCGCGCCTGAAGACTTTGCTCCATGCCTACGACCGTCAGCGATACCCGATCCTCCTTGATCATCATGTCGCGAATCCACTGCAAATCCACCAAACTCCGCTTTAGGGTCGGCTCGGCAACCGGACGCAAAGCCGCCTGAAGCTGTTCTCTTGTCAACAAATGCAGCACCTCGACTTCGTCAGATATCTCTTTTTGATTACGCTATGATTTTAATTATAGCACTACCTGACATGGTCTGGCGCTTTTCCGCTTTGTTCCCCCGAATAATAACGTAAAATCCCTTGATAAATCGACGCCGCCACTTTGCGTTGATAAGCATCGCTTCCGAGCAGCTGCGATTCCCCCGGATTCGATAAAAAGCCGACTTCGACCAGGATTGCCGGAATATGCAAGGATTCCAGCAAATATACCTTTTTGTCGGAAGGTTTAGCGACCCGGTCAGTATTTTCCAAATTGCGTTTTAACTCTTCCTGAACAAGATCCGCCAGGCTGGCGCTGTCCTGGTGATTGGGATAATAAAAGGTTTGCGCCCCTCTCCACTTGGGGGACGGGATACTGTTCATATGAATGCTGACAAGCGTTTTCGCTTGCTGATCCTGAACAAACCGGACGCGCTGCTTCAGATCCTCCGTTTTCCGCTTGCTGTAGCCTTTGGTCTCCGCGTTGGCCAAATCTTCATCCTCTTCCCGGGTCATCACGACGACCGCTCCGGCCTGCTGCAAATAATCCCGCAAATACAAGGCTACCGACAGGTTAATATCTTTCTCAATCAGTCCCTGCTTGCTTACGGCCCCCCCGTCCGGGCCGCCGTGCCCGGCATCCAGAGCAATAACCTGTCCGGCAAGCGGAAGACTCCAGTATTTCCACACTTTGGCCGCAGGAACCTCGTAAACCGCAATAACGGAGAGCAGGGCAACCAGGCCTATGCCGATCAGCGCCAATCTAATTTGCCGGAAGGATATCCACAGAATCACCTTGTCTCGTTTGCCCATAAAAAAGCCACCTTTCGTCCCCATCATGACATTAATCATCATATGGGACGAGGTGGACAAATATGCCGGAACTCCGTTTATCGAATAATTGCTCTCTATGATCTTGCGACCTGCTCGCTCATGCCCTCAATCAGCACCTTTGCCACTTCCGGCCGGGTGAATTCCGGAGGAGGGCAAATTCCCTCACGAATAAGCCCGCGCACTTTCGTGCCCGACAGCGTCAAATGATCCTCCTTAGGATGAGGACAGGTTTTGCTCGAAGCCATATTGCCGCATTTCGTGCAGAAGAAGCTGTGTTCAAAAAACAGCGGTGATATCCCCAACTCCTCCGCCGAGAAATTCACGAAGATTTCCTGCGCTTCGTACGTTCCGTAATAATCGCCAACACCGGCATGATCCCGCCCTACAATAAAGTGAGTGCAGCCGTAATTCTTTCGGACCATGGCGTGAAAGATCGCCTCTCTCGGGCCAGCATAACGCATCGCAGCCGGAAAGACGCCAAGAAACGTCCGGTCCTGCGGATAATAATGCTCGAGCAGCGTCAAATAGCTCCTCATCCGAACGTCGGCCGGCACATCGTCCGATTTGGTCTCTCCGACCAGCGGGTTCAAGAATAACGCGTCAACGATCTCCATCGCGCTTTTTTGGATATATTCATGGGCCCGGTGAACCGGATTACGGGTTTGAAAACCTACGACAGTTTTCCAGCCCTTCTCGGCGAAAATGCGACGCGTGTCGGCCGGATCGAAATAAAACTCCTCAAACCGCTCCGGACGCGGCCGATTCAGAACCTGGATCGAACCTCCAACGTAAATTGAGGGGCGCTCAAGGAGTTTTTTGACGCCGGGATGCTCCGGGTCGTTCGTTTTGAAGACCTTTATGGCTTCCTCATTATGGTCAACGGGATAAATGCTGCCGACTTCCAGCAACGCGTAGATTGGCCCCTCCTGCTCGCCTGCAAGCGCCACTTTCTCTCCGATCGATAATCGGCCCGCTTGCTCTTCTTCTACCGATAGCGTAATCGGAATGCTCCAAACCGTGCCGTCCGAGAGTCTCATGTTTTGCACGACGGAACGGTAATCATCCTCGTTCAAAAACCCGGTTAATGGGGAAAAAGCGCCCACTGCAATCAAATCAAGATCCGATAAAGTCCAGCTGTTGATCGTTATCTTCTGCAGGCTTCGCGCCAACGTCAGCAGTTCATCCCGCTCTTTGCCCGCAACCAATCTGTTCACCAAAGAACCGCCATGCGGTAATATTGCCGTCATCCGATCTCCTCCGTTATTGGTAATGAACGCCGATTACTGGTGCAAGCCGCATTCGGTTTTATCCGTGCCCGACCATCGTCCGGCCCTAGGATCTTCCCCGGCCAATACGGGACGGGTACAATACTCACAGCCGATACTCGGATAATTGCGATCATGAAGCGAGTTATAAAAGACATGATTTTCGCGGATATAATTCCAGACGTCTTCTGAGGTCCAACTGGCCAGCGGGTTGAATTTGACAAGACCGAATTTGGTGTCATATTCGATTTTCTTGGCATTTGCCCGCGTTGGAGCCTGGTCGCGCCGAATGCCCGTAATCCACGCATCATAGCCCCCCAGCACCCGGGTTAGAGGCTCTACTTTACGAATGTTGCAGCAGGCGTTGGGATCGGAATTCCATAACTCTTCTCCATGCTGCTCCGCCTGTTCCTCCGGTGTTATTTGCGGAGATACCCTTACGAACTCCAAACCGTATTTTGCGGCGATTGCATCCCGGGTTTCGTAAGTCTCCTTAAAGTGGAAGTCCGTATCCAGATAAAAAATATCGCTGGAAGGGCTGATTTTTTGCAGCATATCCACCAATACAACGTCCTCGGCGCCAAAACTGCAGGCAAACGCGATATTGGGAAATGTCTCTACGGCCCAAGCGATAACTTCTTCCGGCGTCGCCGTTTCCAATTCCTCCGATTTTACTTGAATCAGCTGTTCCTTCTCCAATAAATTCATGCCCTCGCCCCCACTTTAAAATCTGATGATTTCCGAACACAAGCAATATACCAAGTAAACTGATTTGAATTATATATAAAAGTATATGTCAACTTGGAAATAAGTCAATAAAAAAAGCTCTTTTCCGAGTCGGAAAAGAGCTTTTCGAAGCAAATATTAACGTTTCGAGAACTGAGGAGCACGGCGAGCTGCTTTGAGGCCGTATTTCTTACGTTCTTTCATACGTGGGTCACGAGTCAGGAAGCCTGCTTTTTTGAGGGCAGGACGGAATTCAGGGTCAGCTTTGAGCAACGCACGGGAGATCCCGTGACGGATTGCGCCGGCTTGACCGGAAATGCCGCCGCCATGAGCGATAACAACTACATCGTAGCTGCCCAAAGTTTCGGTCAGCGTCAGAGGTTGCTTAACGATCAGTTTAAGAGTTTCCAGACCAAAATATTCATTGATGTCGCGCTTATTGATGACAATGCGTCCTTCACCCGGTACAAGGCGAACACGAGCTACCGAATGTTTACGACGACCTGTCCCATAGTATTGTACTTGTGCCATGAAACTGTCCTCCCTTTTAATTATCCGCGAAGTTCGTAAACTTCAGGTTTTTGTGCTGCATGTGGATGTTCCGTGCCGGCATACGCTTTAAGTCTCAGCTTCATTTTCTCGCCTTGGCGAGTTTTAGGCAGCATGCCATGAACAGCAGATTCAATCACACGCTCAGGTTTTGTTCTCAGCATATCTTGAGCAGTTGTCACTTTCAAACCGCCTGGATGCAGGGAGTGACGATAGTATTTTTTGTTTTCCATTTTTTTGCCCGTAAGTGCAATTTTCTCGGCGTTAATGACGATAACGAAATCACCGCCGTCAACATGTGGAGTGAAGCCTGGTTTGTGTTTGCCGCGAATCAGAGCAGCAGCTTCGCTAGCCAAACGGCCCAGCGTTTTGCCCTCGGCATCAATGATGTGCCATTTGCGCTCAACTTCGCTTGGCTTCGCCATATAGGTGGTACGCATGTAAAGATCCTCCTTCATATTCGTCCGAAATGGTTCATAGGTGCTGAAAACGATCTTGCTCTTCAGGTCGCAGGACACTTCAGCACATTTATCTTCGATCGTTTCATTCACGGTTTAGTTGTTGTTTTCAATACCTTGCTTAGCGGTTTTCTTAATTGGGGGCTGTGGGAGAGCCATAAGAAAACACAACTTTTATTTTACAGGAAGCCACCTCAATAAGCAAGGCTTTTTTCAAAGAAGTCGCGGGTTTAATCGAATAAATCACCAAATACATCAAGCACCGATTTTTTCTTCTTGTGCTTGTGCGAGCCTTTATCATAACCATGTTGCGGATACCGTGGATCATACCCTTGATTCGGTTGATTGCCGTATCCCGGTTGCTGTTTCGGATGACTGTAATGATCATCGTCATCGTCTCTGTGGCGATCATAGGTACGTTCGCCATCGCGGTTGTTGTCATACCATTCATTAAACGCCGGACGGATCTCACGAATCTCGTTCAGCAATTTTTCCAATTCGCCCCGATCAAGCCACACGCCTTTGCAATCGGGACATACGTCGATCAGCACACCGTCTTTTTCCACTTCACGCATACGAACATCGTTACACACCGGACATTTCACTATAAAAAACCTCCGCTTCCGTAAAATATCTTATATTTAAAATATGTTACGTATAATTCCGCCTGAGGTTTCAAATAACTGTCATTTTCCCGATTCGTCCGCTTCGATCACAGCATATTCGACCTGCCATAGCATCAGGCCCTTGCTTTCCGCAGTAGGACCTGCGGCCTTACGGTCTCTCGCCTCAAGAATCGCTTTCATCGACTCCGGGGAACGTTTGCCTTCGCCGATTTGCAGCAGCGTTCCTACGATGATTCTCACCATATGCTGCAAAAAGCCGCTGCCGGTAATATAAAAATGAATGATTCCCTGCTCACGGCTGCCCGGATAATCATCCGAATCGTCCAGTTCAAGGCGGGCGTCAAAGATCGTTCTAACGTGACTGGCTTTCGTCGAATGCCGTGAAGCGAAGGAGGTAAAGTCATGTGTCCCTAACAGATGCACCAGGCTCTCGCCCATCGCTTCAACATTCAAATGCCCAGGATGGTGAAACTGGAAGTTGCGTAAAAACACGTCAGGTACACGGTTGCCGTTGATCGTGTAACGATAAGTTTTCCGTTTAGCCGAACGTCTGGAATGAAAGGATAGGGACACTTCGCGGGCTTCGATAATCCGAATGTCGGAAGGAAGACGGCCGTTCAGGGCGAGACGCCAGCGCTCAATCGGAATCTGGGAATCGGTGATAAAGTGAAACGGTTGCTCCCGTGCATGTACCCCGGCATCGGTGCGTCCCGATCCGTGGATCTTCACTTCTTCCCCCGTCAAATGCCGGATGGCCTCCTCAATGTAATCTTGGACGGTATTGCCGTCCGGCTGGGTTTGAAAGCCGAAGTAGTTCGTTCCGTCATAGCTGACGGTCATCAGCAGATTCCGCATCGGTATCTTCCTTCCTAATAAAAAAACTCTCCGAAAGCTTAGCCGTAAGGCGAGCCGACAGAGAGTTTTACACGCTAAGTTTGGGGAATCTCCCCGGTGAATTAAGCCCGGTCTACCAGTTCCAGATAAACCATAGGGGCGGAATCGCCGCGGCGAGGTCCCAGTTTCAGGATACGAGTGTATCCTCCTGGACGCTCGGAGTAACGAGCTGCCAGTTCGGAGAACAGCTTTTGGATTGCATCTTGTTGTCCGTCGATCGATTCGCGACGAACATAAGCTGCAACTTGACGACGAGCGTGCAAATCTCCGCGTTTTGCCTTGGTGATCAGCTTCTCTGCAATAGAACGAACTTCTTTTGCTTTCGCTTCCGTCGTTTGGATGCGTTCGTATAAGAACAGGTCCGTTACCAAGTCACGAAACAAAGCCTTACGTGCACTGGAATCACGGCCCAACTTTTGGTATGCCATGAGTTTTCCCTCCTTCGCTAAAACGATTCAAGCAGTCTATTCTTCTGTACGTAATCCCAAACCGAGTTCCTCGAGCTTCTCTTGAACTTCTTCCAAAGATTTGCGGCCCAGGTTGCGGACCTTCATCATATCTTCTTCGGTTTTCGTCGTCAGCTCTTGTACCGTATTGATGCCGGCACGTTTGAGGCAGTTATAGGAACGAACAGAAAGATCAAGCTCTTCAATCGTCATTTCAAGCACTTTCTCTTTCTTGTCTTCTTCCTTCTCGACCATGATTTCCGCGTCTTTCGCTTCGTCCGTGAGGCCCACGAACAAGAAGAGATGCTCAGTCAAAATTTTTGCACCGAGACTAACCGCTTCCTCAGGTCTGATACTGCCATCGGTCCATACTTCAAGCGTCAGCTTGTCGTAGTTGGTCACTTGGCCAACACGCGTATTTTCTACAACGTAATTGACACGAGTAATCGGGGTATAGATCGAATCGATAGGAATGACACCGATCGGCTGATCATCACGTTTGTTCCGGTCGGCTTGAACATAACCACGACCGCGGCCCGCATAGATGCGCATGTGAAGTCTCGAACCCGGCTCCATCGTAGCAATATGCAGATCCGGATTTAGGATCTCCACATCGCTATCGGCACGGATATCACCAGCCGTGATGACGCCTTCGCCTTCCGCATCGATTTCGAGAATTTTCTCCTCGTCCGAGTGGATTTTAAGCGAAAGAGCCTTCAGGTTTAGAATGATCTCCGTAACGTCTTCCATTACGCCCGGGACTGTCGCGAATTCATGCAGAACTCCATCGATTTGGACCGAGGTTACCGCAGCACCCGGCAGAGAAGAGAGCAAAATCCGGCGAAGCGAGTTGCCCAGTGTGGTGCCATATCCACGCTCAAGTGGTTCTACTACAAATTTCCCATAGGTGCCATCTTCGTTAACTTCTACGGTCTCAATTTTTGGCTTTTCGATTTCTATCACGAAAGTACCCCTCCTTCAAAAACGTCGTTCCTTTGAAAACTGCCTTGTTTGACTGAAGTCGATCTTGTAGTATGCCTAAACAACCATTATTTACAAACTTTGCTGTTGTTATACCACACTATATCCGGCTTCATTAAACGCGGCGGCGTTTTGGAGGACGGCATCCGTTATGAGGAATCGGAGTCACGTCTTTAATCATGTTCACTTCAAGGCCTGCCGCTTGCAAGGAGCGGATAGCGGCTTCACGGCCGGCTCCAGGACCTTTAACCATAACTTCGACGCTCTTCATGCCATGCTCCATTGCTGCTTTCGCAGCGGATTCCGCTGCCATTTGAGCGGCAAACGGAGTCGATTTACGGGAGCCTTTGAATCCAAGACCGCCGGAGCTGGCCCAAGAGATCGCGTTACCGTGCGGATCCGTAATCGTTACAATCGTATTATTGAAGGTGGAGCGGATATGTGCCACACCAGATTCAATGTTTTTCCGGTCACGACGTTTAGTACGTACGACTTTTTTTGGTTTAGCCATTGTCTGTTATCCCCCCTTCTTATTTCTTCTTGTTCGCTACCGTACGACGAGGACCCTTACGAGTACGGGCATTCGTTTTCGTACGTTGTCCGCGAACCGGCAAGCCGCGACGATGACGAACACCGCGGTAGCAGCCAATTTCGATCAAACGTTTAATATTTAAAGAAATTTCACGACGCAGGTCACCTTCAACCTTGACCGTTTTGTCGATCGTTTCGCGTAGTTTGCTAACCTCATCTTCCGTCAAATCACGAACACGAGTGTCCGGATTGATGCCTGTTGTGCTCAGGATTTTCTGGGAAGTCGTTTTACCGATTCCGAAAATGTAAGTTAAGGCGATCTCAACGCGTTTATCACGTGGCAAATCCACACCAGCAATACGTGCCATTTTACGCTACACCCCCTTCTTTATCCTTGTTTTTGTTTGTGTTTCGGATTTTCGCAAATCACCATGACATTGCCTTTGCGACGAATGACTTTGCATTTTTCGCAAATCGGCTTTACAGAAGGTCTTACCTTCATGTTGATTACCTCCTTAAAGTTTTGCGAAGCAAAACTCTCTTCGTAAGGATTAGCTAAGTTTTACGAATGTAAAACTCTCATCGTAAGCATTAACCTAGTTCACGGAATGTAAAACCAAGTCGAAAAACTATACGCTTGAAACAACTCAACCTGCATATTATACCACAAAGTTATTGTGAATGGTATACCAATCTATTTACGATATGTGATCCGGCCTTTGGACAGATCATATGGCGATAATTGAACTACCACTTTATCTCCCGTCAGGATACGGATAAAGTGCATCCGCAGCTTGCCGGAAACGTGAGCGAGAATTTGATGACCATTCTCCAGCTCAACTTTGAATGTAGCATTGGGCAGCGGTTCGATGACCGTTCCCTCGACTTCAATGACATCTTCTTTAGCCACAGTCAGTCTCCTTTCTCTTCAGCAATAGAATTGGCGGATTTCAAATATTCGAGCACGGCATGACGCAACTTGGCGTTCGTCACCCGGCCGCTATCCTGCAAACTATGAACAACCTCGCTGCTGATCATGGACAGAGGCTCAAGATGATGGGCATTTTTACGCTTAGGCTGATCAAACTTGCGTTTGTCCCCGTCCACGATCAGAACGAATTTCTCGTCCACGACCTGGACAATCACGTAAACCGCACCGGCATCTCTGCCTTTCAAAACTTTTACCAGCTGGCCGATTTGCAAATCCGTTCGGTGCTCCACCTTCATCACCTATTCGTTCAGCTTCGTAAAAATTTCCATGCCGTCAGGCGTAACGGCCACCGTGTGTTCAAAATGAGCACAAAGCGATCCATCCACCGTAACGACCGTCCAATTGTCTTCCAGCGTTCTGACATACCGTTTGCCGACGTTAACCATCGGTTCGACGGCCAGTACCATGCCCGGCTTCAACCGAGGTCCCCGATCGGGAGTGCCATAGTTAGGAATTTGCGGTTCTTCGTGCAGATCCGCGCCTACGCCGTGTCCGACGTATTCCCGAACGACCGAAAATCCGGCAGCCTCAATGTGCTGCTGAATCGCATGCGAGAGGGTGAACAGGCGGACATCCGGTTTGACAAGCGCCAGGCCTGCAAAAAGGGAACCTTCCGTGACCTCAAGAAGTCTTTGGGCTTCATCCGAAATTTGCCCTACCGGGTAAGTCCATGCCGAGTCGCCATGAAAGCCTCGATACTGTGCGCCGATATCAATACTGATGATATCGCCTTCGTTCAACTTGCGTTTGCCGGGAAATCCATGTACCAATTCTTCGTTGACCGAAGCGCAAATACTGTAAGGAAAACCGTTGTAGCCTTTAAAGGATGGAATGGCGCCCTGACTGCGAATAAATTTGTCGGCGAGTTGATCGAGTTCCCCCGTCGTAATTCCAGGCTCAATCGATTGCGCCATGAGCCTGTGCGTTTCCGCTACGATTCGCCCTGCTTCTCTCATAAAGCCCAGTTCCGTTTCGGATTTACATATGATCATTACACCTAACCTCGCAGTAAGGATACGATTGTCTTCGAAACCGTATCGATTTCCTGTTCTCCATCTACTTCGTGCAGCAGGCCTTTTTCTTCATAAAACTTCAGAAGCGGCGCTGTCTTGTTGATATATTCGTCCAGCCGCGTACCGACCTTCTCTTCACTGTCGTCGGAACGTTGGTACAGTTCGCCTCCGCATTTATCGCAGACGCCTTCCTGCCCCGGAGGATTAAAGATCACGTGATAAGTGGCACCGCAGGATTTACAAATCCGGCGTCCGGTCAGCCGCGCCAGCAGCTTGCTCCGGTCCACTTTCAGGTTGATGACATGCTCCAGCTTGCGGCCCAAATCCGCCAGCAGTTCCTCAAGCGATTCCGCTTGCGAAAGGGTTCTTGGAAAACCGTCCAATAAAAAACCATTTTCGCAATCGGACTGCTGCAGACGCTCGCGAACAATGCCAACCGTCACATCATCAGGCACCAAAAGGCCTTGATCGATATATTCCTTTGCTTTCATCCCTACAGGTGTTCCCTGTTTAATAGCCAGACGAAAAGCATCGCCGGTAGAGATATGAGGAATACCGAATTCGTTAACGATGACCTCGGCTTGTGTTCCTTTTCCTGCCCCGGGAGGCCCCATGAATAAAATGTTCATGTCTCTCACTCCCTCCAAAGACTTACTCCACTTCAAGAAACGGCGTAATAGGCACCAGGAGAGCATAAACGAACCGTCGCCCGATCCTGGAACCTATCCACCTATTTATTGATGAATCCTTTATAGTGACGCTTGATCAATTGGCTTTCGATCGTCTTCATCGTATCAAGCGCAACGCCGATGACGATCAAGATGGAAGTACCGCCGATTAACACCGAACGCGGCAGTCCAGCCAATGCGCCGAGCCCTGTAGGAAGCAGGGAGATTGCCGCCAGGAAAATCGCGCCTGCCATCGTCAAACGGGTTAAAATCCGAGTGAGATAAGTAGCCGTTGTTTTCCCCGGACGAATTCCCGGAATATAGCCTCCGTTTTTCTTCATGTTGTCGGCCATTTGCTGAGGGTTCATCTGCACAAAGGTATAGAAGAACGTGAAGCCGATGATCATGACAACATAAAGAAGCATCCCGAGCGGAGCTGTCTGAGACAAGTTCGTGCTAATCCACTTCGCCCAAGTATGGGTAGACCAGAAGTTAGCGATGACAACCGGGAATTGCAGCAAAGAAATTGCAAAGATAACCGGGATAACGCCCGCCGCATTAATTTTCAGCGGTATATGGGTGTTTTGCCCACCGTACATTTTGTTGCCGACAACGCGTTTCGCGTACTGTACCGGAATTTTCCGGACAGCTTGTTGGATGTAGATGACACCAACAACAATCAGCACGCAAACCAGTAAAATCGCAATCACTTTCACAACGTTCATGAAAGCTTGACCTTCGGCAAAGAAGTCCGACTTAATAATCGTCTGAATATGTCCCGGTATTGAAGCCACGATCCCGGCAAAGATGATCAGCGAAATCCCGTTGCCGATCCCTCTTTCGGTAATCTGCTCGCCGAGCCACATCAGGAAGGATGTTCCTGCGGTTAACACAATTGCGATAACAAGATAATCGGCAAATGTAGCATTAGGCACCATTTGTGTGCTGTACAAACGGTTGAAACCAACCGATGTCGCAAACGATTGAATCAGCGCGAGCACTACAGTGCCGTACCGGGTTACTTGAGCACTCTTCTTCTTGCCTTGCTCCCCTTGTTTGGCCCATTCCGCAAATTTCGGAATAACGTCCATGGACAAGAGTTGCACGATGATCGATGCCGTGATATAAGGCATGATCCCAAGAGCAAAGATCGAGAAGTTTTTAAGAGCGCCACCCGAGAAGGTGTTCAAGAGCCCCAACAAGTCGCTGCCCGCACTATTAGTCTGTTCGAGGACATCTTTATTAACGCCCGGAACCGGAACGAAAGAACCGATCCGGTAGATAAGAAAGATAAACAGGGTGAAGAGAATACGGTTGCGAAGGTCCTGAACGTGCCATATGTTCTTAATGGTTTTAAACATTAGATCACCTCGGTTTTACCGCCGGCAGCCTCGATTTTCTCTACCGCAGATTGGGAGAACTTATTCGCTTTAACTGTCAACTTGACAGTAACGTCACCGTTGCCAAGAATCTTGATGCCGCTTTTTGCGTTTTTCACGATTCCTTGTTCAAACAACAGTTCAGGAGTCACTTCCGTATCCGCCGCAAAGTTGTTCAGATCTTGGGTGTTGATAATCGCATATTCTTTCCGCGTCGGATTTACAAACCCGCGTTTTGGCAAGCGACGATACAACGGGTTTTGACCGCCTTCGAAGCCCGGACGTACACCACCGCCGGAACGAGCGTTTTGACCTTTATGACCGCGAGTAGATGTTTTACCCATGCCACTGCCTGTACCGCGGCCTACGCGTTTGCGTTCTTGGCGGGAGCCAGGAGCTGGAGAAAGCTCATGTAACTTCATCGTTCGTTGCACCTCCTTATTTATTGTTAGCACTTATAAGTTTCGTGTCCATTAACCTTCGATTTCTTGTACAGAAACCAGGTGGCTGACTTGATTTACCATGCCACGAATGGCTGGGTTGTCATTATGAACCACCGATTGGTTGATTTTGCGAAGTCCCAATGTTTTCACGGTAGTACGTTGGTTCTCCGGACGACCGATCAAACTACGCACGAGGGTAATTTGCAGTTTAGCCATGAGATTCCCTCCTTAACCGAGAAGTTCTTCGACGGATTTACCGCGTAATTTCGCAACATCTTCAGCACGTTTCAGACGGGACAAGCCCTCCAAAGTCGCATTGACCATGTTGATGGAATTCGAAGAACCTAAAGATTTTGTCAAAATGTCGCCTACACCGGCAAGTTCAAGAACGGCACGAACCGGACCGCCGGCGATAACGCCGGTACCTTCGGATGCCGGTTTCAGAAGCACGCGGCCTGCACCGAAATGTCCGGTTACAAGGTGAGGGATCGTAGTTCCCACGAGCGGAACGTGTACAAGATTTTTCTTGGCATCTTCAATTCCTTTGCGAATCGCATCAGGAACTTCGCCGGCTTTGCCGATACCAGCGCCAACCCAGCCTTTGCCGTCGCCGACAACAACCAGAGCGCTGAAGCTAAAGCGACGTCCGCCTTTAACAACTTTAGCTACACGGTTAATGTTTACAACTCTTTCTGTCAGTTCTAAAGCGTTCGGATCTACACGCAAGTCGTTAACCTCCTTTTAAGAAATATTTTAGAACTCAAGGCCTGCTTCGCGAGCTGCGTCAGCCAGTGCTTGAATCCGTCCATGGTACAAGTATCCTCCGCGGTCAAAAACAACGACTTTAAATCCTTTGTCTTGAGCGCGTTTTGCGATCAATTCGCCAACTTGACGAGCCGACTCCACGTTTCCGCCGTTGTCGATCGAAGCGCTAAGCTCTTTATCCACAGTCGATGCGCTGGCCAGCGTCACGCCTGCCACGTCGTCGATCAATTGTGCATAAATATGTTTGGAAGAACGGTATACGTTCAGTCTTGGACGTGCTGCCGTTCCTTCGATTTTTTTACGAACACGCAAATGTCTTTTCAGACGAGCCTTGTTCTTATCACCTTTTGTAATCATGACTACCATTTCACTCCCTTCGGTTTACCGTACAAGCAATTCATTTCAAGAAGCCAGAAGGACAGGCGCTTTAAGAAGAAACTTATTTCTTCTTACCTGCTTTACCTTCTTTACGAATGATGCGTTCGCCTTCATACTTGATCCCTTTGCCTTTGTAAGGCTCAGGTTCGCGCACGGAACGAATTTTAGCGGCGTATTCGCCTACGCGCTCTTTATTGATTCCTTTTACGATGATCTTCGTGTTCGAAGGAACTTCAAATTCGATGCCCGCTTCCGGAGTAATTTCAACCGGGTGAGAGTAACCAACGTTCAGAACGAGTTTGTTGCCGGACAAGCTTGCGCGGTAACCGACACCAACCAGCTCGAGCGATTTGGAGAAACCTTCCGTTACCCCGCTGACCATGTTGCTCACGACGGAGCGAGTCGTACCATGCAGGGAACGATGTAATTTATTATCAGAAGGACGTTCGATGGTAACAGCGCTCTCTTCAACGTTTACCTTCATGTCCTTGTGAAGCTCACGAGACAAGGTACCTTTCGGTCCTTTTACCGTAATGACAGTGTTATCGAGTGTGATGCTCACACCACTTGGTACTGCGATTGGTTTGCGACCAATACGAGACATTTATTGCACCTCCTTGTTATAAGACGTTGATTACCAAACGTAGCAAACTACTTCGCCGCCCGCTTTGGACTGACGAGCTTCTTTGTCGGTCATAACTCCCTTGGAAGTGGAGATAATCGCGATACCCAAACCGCCGAGGACACGAGGAACTTCATTACTTTTCGTGTACACGCGAAGGCCTGGTTTACTGATTCTCTTCAAACCGGAGATAACACGTTCGTTGTTAGGGCCGTATTTCAGGAAAATACGAATCATCCCTTGTTTGTTATCATCGATATATTCCGCATCGCGAATGAAACCTTCACGCTTCAAAATTTCAGCGATTTGTTTCTTGATCGTGGACGCAGGCAGTTCAACCGTTTCGTGACGCACAGTGTTAGCGTTGCGAATACGTGTAAGCATATCTGCAATTGGATCTGACATAGTCATACGTTGTAAACCTCCTTCCCGTTGTTGATTAATTACCAGCTTGCTTTTTTCACGCCAGGAATCTGGCCTTTATAAGCTAATTCACGGAAGCAAATTCTGCAAATTTTGTACTTTTGCAATACCGAATGTGGACGACCGCAACGCTCACAGCGGGTATATGCCCGCACTTTGAATTTAGGTGCGCGTTGTTGTTTAACTTTCATCGAAGTTTTTGCCACTTTAGCCTGACACCTCCCAAATAGTTTCGGAGAATTGATTCAATCGGATTACTTTGTAAATGGCATTCCGAGCCCGGTCAACAGTTCGCGGGACTCTTCGTCGGTTTTAGCCGTAGTTACGATAACGATATCCATACCACGAACTTTGTCTACTTGATCATACTCGATTTCAGGGAAGATCAATTGTTCCTTGAGACCAAGCGTATAGTTGCCGCGTCCGTCGAAAGCTTTCGTCGATACGCCGTGGAAGTCACGGACACGAGGAAGCGTTACGTTGAACAACTTGTCGAGGAAATGATACATGCGGTCGCCGCGAAGGGTTACTTTCACACCGATCGGCATGTTCTCGCGAAGTTTGAAGCCGGCGATGGATTTCTTGGCGCGAGTGATGACAGGTTTTTGACCAGCGATCAGCTGCATGTCGTTTACTGCGGAATCCAATACCTTCGAGTTAGCTACTGCGTCACCAACACCCATGTTGATAACGACTTTCTCGATTTTAGGCACTTGCATTACTGTCGTATAGTTGAATTTTTGAATCAAAGCAGGTTGTACTTCGTTCAAAAAGCGTTCTTTAAGTCTAGTTGCCATGAATCATGGACCTCCTTTCTTAACATCGTGGATTAGTCGATTACTTCTCCGGATTTTTTAGCGATACGAACTTTCGTGCCGTTGTCCAATACTTTGTAACCGATACGGGTTACTTTTCCGCTCTTAGGATCAACGTGCATCACGTTCGATACGTGAATCGGAGCTTCTTTTTCGATAATACCGCCTTGCGGGTTCAGCTGATTTGGTTTTTGGTGTTTCTTAACCATATTCACGCCTTCCACAAGCACGCGGTTCTCACGAGGATATGCTGCGATAACGCGGCCTTTTTTGCCTTTGTCTTTACCGGAGATCACGATAACCGTGTCGTCCTTTTTGACATGCAGCTTATTGTTATGAGATTCAAGAATCTTCTTCAGTCTAGGCATCTATTTACACCTCCTGTTAATCGGGGTAGGGCTTTATTAGATAACTTCCGGAGCCAAGGAAACGATTTTCATGAAATCTTTGTCGCGAAGTTCGCGAGCAACTGGTCCGAAAATACGTGTGCCGCGTGGGCTCTTATCTTCTTTAACGACAACCGCTGCGTTTTCGTCAAATGCGATGTAAGAACCGTCTTTCCGGCGAACGGAACGTTTCGTACGAACAACAACCGCTCTAACTACGTCGCCTTTTTTGACAACGCCGCCTGGTGTTGCTTGTTTTACAGAACAAACGATCAGATCACCGATTTGTGCCGTACGACGACCCGTGCCGCCCAGAACGCGGATACACATCAATTCCTTCGCGCCGGAGTTGTCAGCAACTTGCAAACGTGTAAATGGTTGAATCATGGATATTTCCTCCTTTCAGCCTAAGCTAATTGCTATCAGATAATAACCGCTTCTTCGACGACTTCAACGAGTCTCCAGCGTTTG
Source organism: Paenibacillus terrisolis (assembly GCF_056171975.1). Lineage (NCBI taxonomy): Bacteria > Bacillati > Bacillota > Bacilli > Caryophanales > Paenibacillaceae > Paenibacillus > Paenibacillus terrisolis. Next base: position 20,904 of record NZ_JBKFGG010000041.1, read on the forward strand.
TCTTTGGACAACGGACGAGTTTCGGCGATTTTTACGGTGTCACCGATTTTCGCGGTGTTATTTTCATCATGCGCTTTAAATTTCTTCGTGTATTTAATGCGCTTGTGGTACAGATCATGTTTTTTGTAGGTTTCTACAGCAACAACGATCGTTTTATCCATCTTGTTGCTGACGACTTTACCAATTTGCACTTTACGGCTGTTACGTTCTTCGCTCATGGTTAGCCTCCTTCCTGGACTTAGACGCTTTGGCTTACGCTGCTAGCGCGTTTCTTAACTGGTAATACCAAGTTCTCTTTCACGTAATACGGTTTTAGCACGAGCTATTTCCTTACGCACGTCGCGGATCCGAGTCGGGTTATCAAGCTGGCCGGTAGCCAATTGAAAACGAAGGTTAAAGAGTTCTTCTTTGAAACCTGCGACTTTTTGTTCAATCTCAGCAGTGGTTAAGTTGCGAAGTTCATTAGCTTTCATTTGCTTCACCACCCAATTCTTCACGTTTCACGAATTTCGTTTTGATCGGCAGTTTGTGGGCGGCAAGACGCATAGCTTCACGCGCTACTTCCTCCGATACACCGGCAAGCTCAAACATGATTTTACCAGGTTTCACAACTGCAACCCATTTTTCCACGTTACCCTTACCACTACCCATCCGGACTTCAAGAGGCTTTTGAGTAATCGGCTTGTCAGGGAAAATTTTAATCCATACTTTACCGCCACGTTTCATGTAACGCGTCATTGCAATACGCGCTGCTTCGATTTGACGGTTTGTGATCCAAGTCGGTTCAAGAGCTTGCAGGCCGTATTCGCCGAAGTTCAACTCAGTACCGCCCTTGGCTTGGCCTCTCATACTACCGCGTTGTTGCTTGCGGTGTTTTACGCGTTTTGGTACCAACATGATTAGTTGCCTCCTTCCTGAGCAGCTTGTTGTTTCTTAGCCGTAGGAAGAACCTCTCCACGATAGATCCATACTTTTACGCCGATACGACCATAAGTCGTATGCGCTTCTGCCGTACCGTAATCGATGTCGGCGCGGAGCGTATGAAGTGGAACAGTTCCTTCACTGTAGCCTTCTGAACGAGCAATTTCAGCACCGCCAAGGCGACCGCTGACTGCTGTTTTAATCCCTTTTGCTCCCGAACGCATCGTTCTTTGAATCGCTTGTTTCAGCGCACGACGGAAAGAAACGCGACGTTCCAATTGTTGTGCAATGCTTTCTGCGACCAGAATTGCGTCGAGGTCAGGGTGTTTGATTTCAGAAATGTTGATGTGAACTTTTTTGCCGCCTGCGATTTTCGTAATTTCATTGCGCAGGTTTTCGACTTCCGAACCGCCTTTACCAATAACCATACCTGGTTTGGCAGTATGGATCGTTACGTTCACACGATTTGCCGCTCTCTCGATTTCGATCCGAGATACCGCGGAGTCTTTCAGTTTATTTTTCAGGTGTTCACGAATTTTTACGTCTTCCAGCAAAAGATCACCAAAATCTTTGCCTGCGTACCATTTGGATTCCCAATCGCGGATAATCCCTACTCGTAATCCGACCGGATTTACCTTTTGGCCCACACGTTTTCCCTCCTTATTTTTCGGATACCACCAAAGTGATGTGGCTGGTGCGTTTATTGATCCGGCTTGCACGTCCCTGTGCACGAGGACGGAAACGTTTCATTGTCGGACCTTGGTTTACGTACACCTGCGTAACAACCAATTTATTTACATCCAAAGAAAAGTTATGCTCTGCATTGGCAATCGCCGAGTTCAGCAGCTTCTCAACGACCGGTGAAGCCGCCTTCGGAGTGTGGCGGAGAATCGCGATCGCTTCGCCCACTTGCTTGCCGCGGATCAGGTCAACAACGAGTTGAGCTTTGCGCGGAGCAATGCGGATGGATCTTGCATGTGCTTTAGCTTCCATGTGTGTTACCTCCTCTCAAACGAAGAACTTATTGATTAACGTTTCGTTTTCTTATCGTCATCCGTATGCCCTTTGTAGGTACGGGTTGGAGCAAATTCGCCCAGTTTATGTCCGACCATATCCTCGGTAACATATACCGGAACATGCTTGCGGCCGTCATATACGCCGAATGTTTGGCCGATGAATTGCGGGAAGATCGTGGAGCGACGGGACCAAGTTTTGATCACGACTTTCTTGCTCGATGCGCTCGCTTCCTCCACTTTCTTCAACAGGTAACCGTCAATAAAAGGTCCCTTTTTCAGACTGCGACTCATTCAATTTTCCTCCCTTCACCACTGCCGGGAAGCATCCGCTAGATGCGGATTACTTCGTACGGCGGCGAACAATATATTTATCAGATGCTTTACCTTTTTTACGCGTTTTGTAACCAAGGGTCGGTTTGCCCCAAGGAGACAATGGAGATTTACGGCCGATTGGAGCGCGACCTTCACCACCACCGTGAGGGTGATCGTTAGGGTTCATGACGACACCGCGCACTTCCGGACGTTGTCCGAGCCAGCGGCTGCGTCCCGCTTTACCGATTTTAACGAGCTCATGGTCACCGTTACCAACGGAACCGATGGTAGCGCGGCAAACCTTCAAGACTTTGCGGACTTCGCCGGAAGACAAGCGAACCGTTACGTATTTCTCTTCTTTACCAAGCAATTGGGCTTCCGTACCGGCTGCGCGAACGAGTTGTCCGCCTTTGCCCGGTTTCAGCTCAATGTTGTGGATCACGGTACCTACAGGAATGTTTTCGAGCGGAAGCGAGTTGCCGATTTTGATGTCGGAAGTTGCTCCGGATTCGATCACGTCGCCCACTTTCAAACCTTTAGGAGCGATGATATAACGTTTTTCACCGTCGTTATAATGGATCAAAGCGATGTTGGAAGTCCGGTTCGGGTCGTACTCGATTGTAGCAACGCGGCCTGGAATTCCATCTTTATCACGTTTAAAGTCGATGATCCGGTATTTACGTTTGTGTCCGCCGCCATGGTGACGAACCGTAATTTTACCTTGGTTGTTGCGGCCGGCAGTTTTGCTCAGCGGAGCAAGCAACGACTTCTCGGGTTGATCCGTGGTGATTTCTTCAAATGTCGACACAGACATCGCACGTCTTGCCGGGGATGTCGGTTTATACTTTTTAACTGGCACTAGTTTTCCCTCCTTACTTCAGGCAATTTTATACCGATTCGTAAAATTCAAGCGGCTTGCTATCCGCCGTCAAAGTAACGAACGCTTTTTTCCATTCGGGAGTGTATCCGAAGTGGCGTCCGTAACGTTTTGGCTTCGCAGGAACACGCAGTGTATTCACATTGCTTACTTTTACATTAAAGATCGCTTCTACAGCTTTCTTGATTTCGGTCTTATTGGCACGGATGTCCACTTCAAACACATATTTCAGGTCGTTCATGTAATCTGCCGTACGTTCCGTAATCACCGGGCGTTTGATAATATCACGAGGATCCTTCATTACGCAAGCACCTCCTCTACCTTCTGAACTGCTTCTTTCGTAATGATCAGTTTGTCGTGCGTCAGCACGTCAAGAACATTAATGCCGTCAGCTGCTACGAATTTCACACCTGGGATGTTACGTGCGGAAAGCGCCACGTTGTCGTCATAGCTAGGCGCTACAACCAAAGCTTTGCGTTCCACTTTCAGGTTGTTCAAAATCGCTGCGAATTCTTTCGTTTTAGGAGCGTTCAAAGTAAGTGCATCAAGTACGATAATGTCTTGGTCAATTACTTTCGACGAAAGCGCCGATTTGATGGCCAAACGACGTACCTTCTTAGGCAGTTTGAACGAATAGCTGCGCGGAGTTGGTCCGAACACAGTACCGCCGCCTACCCATTGCGGAGAGCGAATGGAACCTTGACGGGCACGGCCTGTGCCTTTTTGTTTCCAAGGTTTGCGTCCGCCGCCGCGAACTTCAGAGCGTCCTTTAACTTTATGGGTACCAAAACGCAGGGAAGCACGTTGCATAACAACTGCATCATGAAGAACATGGACATTCGGTTCGATACCGAAAACCGCATCATTCAATTCCACTTCGCCCACTTGGCTACCGCTGATATTAAAAAGTGCTACTTTTGGCATTTGTTGTTCCTCCTTTCTTTCTTCAATTATTTCTTAATCGTTTGTCTGATTTTAACGAAGCTGTTTTTAGGACCCGGGATCGAGCCTTTAACAAGAAGCACGTTGCGTTCAGCATCAACGCGTACCACTTCAAGGTTTTGAATCGTAATGGTTTCGCTGCCCATATGTCCAGGAAGGTGTTTGCCTTTAGGAACGCGGTTCGCTTGGATGGAACCCATGGAACCTGGTCTGCGATGGTAACGGGAACCGTGAGCCATAGGTCCGCGGCTTTGACCCCAACGTTTGATATTACCTTGGAACCCTTTACCTTTCGAAATACCTGTTACGTCAACAAATTCGCCTTCGGCAAAAATATCAACCTTGACCTCTTGGCCAACTTCATATCCTGCCAAATCAACACCGCGAATTTCGCGAACGTAGCGCTTAGGCGTGGTGTTAGCCTTCTTGGCATGACCAGCTTCAGGTTTGTTTGCTCTTGCTTCTTTCTTGTCGGAGTAACCGATTTGAATCGCTTCATAACCGTCGTTCTCCACGTCTTTCTTTTGCAAAACAACATTGGAACTCGCCTCAATAACCGTTACAGGAATTACATTCCCTTCCGGAGTAAACACTTGAGTCATTCCGAGTTTTTTTCCTAAGATACCTTTCATGTTGACACCTCTTTTCCTTTCCTGATTACCTTACAATAGTAGGGATTACAATTTGATTTCGATATCTACACCGGACGGCAGGTCCAAGCGCATCAAGGCATCCACAGTTTGTGGAGTCGGGTTAACAATGTCGATCAGACGTTTGTGCGTCCGTTGTTCGAATTGTTCCCGGGAATCCTTGTACTTGTGTACCGCGCGGAGAATAGTTACAACTTGCTTTTCAGTTGGCAGCGGAATTGGCCCGGATACGCCAGCACCCGAACGTTTTGCCGTTTCAACGATTTTCTCTGCGGATTGATCAAGAATTCTGTGGTCGTAAGCTTTCAAACGAATACGAATTTTTTGCTTTGCCATTTTAGTCCCTCCTTCTATCGCCCAATTTAGTATCGGACATACTCCGTGAAAATTTTCTGACCACTCTCCCATGGCAAAGGGGCCGGGTGTGTCAGTAACCTCTCACATCATCGCAACGTCACAGAACAACATTCACTATTATATAGAAAAGATAGGCGTAATGCAAGCACAAATCACAAAGAATTTGCTTGCGTAAATGTCCCCGATATCAAAACAAAAACACGGTGCATTTCCGGAGAAACGCACCGTGTTTCTTCATTATAAATTCGCGGAAACCCGATTCAACCGTTCCGCCGATTCGGCGACATCGGCCGTAGAGGTTCCGATCCCTTCGATCGTTACGATAAGTTCCTGAATTTGCGCTTTCAGCAAAACAATCTCGGCGGCATGATCCTGCATCGAGGTCAGAATTTGCGTGAACATGTTCCCGCTGTCCTTGGAATGAATCTCTCCCTGCTCGGCGAGATTCCGGACCTCATCAATTGCCTTTACCACCTGAACCGAAATTTGAGCGGATTGCCGGACAAGACCTTCGATCTGATACACGGTCCCCTTAGCTTCCTCGGATAATTTGTTGACTTCGCGGGCAACCACGTCAAACCCTCGTCCGTGTTCGCCGGCCCGGGCTGCTTCAATCGATGCATTCAGCGACAAAAGCTTAATCTGGCTGGCGATTTCCTCAACCGCGCCCACGATATTTTCAATCTGTACGGAAGACTGATTCAATCGGTTTACGTATTCCTCCATCGAGCTCGTTTTGGAATGAATATCATCAATATGATGCTGCAAAAGGCGCAAAATATTCCTTCCTTCCTCAGCCTGATCCTTGGTTTGCAGCGCGGCATCCGATGAACGTTCGATCGCCCGGTTGACCTCATTGCTGCTGGAGACCAGCTCTTCTACGGCTGCGCTGGTTGCCAAGCTCAGATCCTCAAGCTCCCCGCTAAAAACGGTAATTTTGCTTTTGAGCTCATTTTTTACAACCTCGTATTGCTCTTCTTTTTCCTTGATATTCTCCTTCTCGTAAGCTTCCAAAACGAGCTGCTGTTCAAAATTGAATAACTTCGTGGTTGTGCTCACCATCTGCAAGAGAAGCTGTTCATCGTTAATTTTTTGATATATCGTTTGTAGAAAAGCGTTCTGTAAATTCTGAAATGCGGAAAGATACCATTTAGGCTCAAGCCCCACCCGTTTATGAACTTTGGCGATTTTCAAGCGCTTTGCGATAAAGTCGTTGTCGACTTGACCGCTGAACATCTCATGCAAATGCTCCTTAAGCGTTTGTTTGAGCCGCTCCACTTGACTGTGCTTGACTATGATCTCTTCCAGCTTCGGAACATCAAGCACCGACTGATAAAAGGAGTCGACGATCCGGTCGATTTCCTGCGAGATGATCGGCTGCATCCGATGCAAAAGTTGAATGTCCCCAACATTAAAATCAATCATGCGCATTTGTTCGTTAATTTCCGTCTCTCCATCAAAAATTAGTTTTCGCTCCTCGTCTATCCGTTCTGCCGAATCTCCCGGAAAGGGCAATTCGTTATCAGATGTCCGGTGACTAGATGGCAATGTACGCGAAAGAAAAGAAAAGGGACTTTTCATCGGATTATTGGATCCACTCCTTTGTGCAATCTAGTATCTATAGGCAAATTATAAATGTGATATATGTCACTGTAAAGAAAAATAACTACAAGATTCGACAATAATTGACTCGTTATGTCGAGTTATGACGGGAATATAAAGGACAGGTTCATGAAAGCTATGCTTTCCAACAACACAAAAGAGTCGCTCCCCTTACGGGAAGCGACTCTTTTCTTTGAAGCAAAAGCTTTATTATTTGCTGATTTTAACAACAGCGCCCGATCCAACTGTACGGCCGCCTTCACGAATGGAGAAGCGAGTTCCTTCTTCGATCGCGATTGGGGAGATCAGTTGAACGGTAACTTCGATGTTATCGCCAGGCATAACCATTTCAGTACCTTCAGGCAGGTTGATGATGCCTGTTACGTCAGTTGTACGGAAATAGAATTGTGGACGGTAACCGGAGAAGAAAGGTTTGTGACGTCCACCTTCTTCTTTAGTCAATACGTATACTTGAGCAGCAAACTCAGTATGCGGATTAACGGAAGCCGGTTTAGCCAATACTTGACCGCGTTCGATTTCTTTACGGTCAACACCGCGAAGCAATGCGCCGATGTTGTCGCCCGCTTGAGCGGAATCGAGCAATTTACGGAACATTTCAACGCCGGTAACAACGGATTTTTTAGTTTCCTCGTGGATACCCACGATTTCGATTTCGTCGCCGACTTTAACAGTACCGCGTTCTACACGGCCAGTAGCAACCGTACCACGACCAGTGATCGAGAATACGTCTTCGACAGGCATCAAGAACGGTTTGTCAACCGGACGTTCTGGAAGCGGAATGTATTCGTCGATAACTTCAAACATTTCAACGATTTTCTTAGCCCATTCGCCTTCAGGGTTTTGCAAAGCTTCACGAGCGGAACCACGGATGATTGGAGTGTCGTCGCCTGGGAATTCATATTCGTTCAGCAGGTCGCGAACTTCCATTTCAACGAGTTCGAGGAGCTCTTCGTCTTCAACCATGTCGCATTTGTTCAAGAATACGACGATGTAAGGAACGCCTACGTTACGGGACAACAGGATGTGTTCGCGAGTTTGCGGCATTGGGCCGTCAGCTGCGGATACAACCAGGATTGCTCCGTCCATTTGAGCCGCGCCGGTGATCATGTTTTTAACATAGTCGGCGTGCCCTGGGCAGTCAACGTGTGCATAGTGACGATTGTTAGTTTCATACTCAACGTGTGCCGTCGAGATTGTGATACCGCGTTCGCGTTCTTCTGGAGCTTTGTCGATTTGATCGAATGCTACAGCAGCACCGCCGTAAGTTTTGGACAATACAGTAGTGATAGCTGCAGTCAGCGTTGTTTTACCATGGTCGACGTGACCGATTGTACCGATGTTAACATGCGGTTTTGTACGTTCATATTTAGCCTTTGCCATTTTAAACAGTTCCTCCTTAAAATATGGATTGTTATGTTTGGCCAACCAGAAGCGGAATTACTTCCGATCAGCAAGTACAAATGATTATTCTCCGCCTTTGTTCTTGGATACGATTTCTTCGGAGATGCTTCTTGGCACTTCTTCATAGTGAGAAAGTTCCATCGAGAACACACCGCGTCCTTGCGTACCGGAACGAAGCGTAGTCGAGTAACCGAACATTTCGGAGAGAGGCACTTTCGCACGGATAATTTGCGCTCCACCACGGGAATCCATACCTTCGATCCGTCCGCGGCGGGAGTTCAGCATACCCATAACGTCGCCCATGTACTCTTCCGGAACCGTTACTTCAACTTTCATGATTGGCTCAAGCAGAACCGGTTGACATTTTTCCTTAGCCGCTTTAAGAGCCATGGAGCCAGCGATTTTAAACGCCATTTCACTGGAGTCAACATCATGGTAAGAACCGTCTACGATTGTGGCTTTAACGTCAACCAGCGGGAAGCCCGCGAGGACACCATTTTTCATAGCTTCTTCAATACCTTGTTGCGCTGGAGCGATATACTCTCTTGGTACGGAACCGCCGACGATTTTGCTTTCGAACTGGCTGCCTGTACCTGGTTCCAAAGGTTCGAATTCGACCCATACGTGACCGTATTGACCACGGCCACCGGATTGGCGAACGAACTTACCTTCGACACGAGCCGCAGCTTTAAAGGTCTCACGGTAAGCTACCTGAGGTTTACCTACGTTAGTCTCAACTTTGAATTCACGGCGCATACGGTCGATGATGATATCCAGGTGAAGCTCACCCATACCCGCAAGGATCGTTTGACCGGTTTCTTCGTCGGTGTGAGCGCGAAGCGTAGGGTCTTCTTCAGTCAATTTGCCGAGAGCGACACCCATTTTATCTTGGTCGGCTTTCGTCTTAGGTTCAACCGCGATTTCGATAACCGGATCAGGGAAGTTCATCGATTCAAGAATAACCGGAGCCTTCTCATCACACAGTGTATCACCCGTTCCTGTATCTTTCAAACCTACGGCTGCCGCGATATCTCCGGAGAAAACTTCGCTGATTTCTTGGCGAGCGTTGGCATGCATTTGCAGGATACGGCCGATCCGTTCACGTTTACCTTTCGTTGCATTCAGTACGTATGAACCGGATTGCAAAACACCGGAGTACACACGGAAGAACGTCAGTTTACCAACATAAGGATCGGTTGCGATTTTAAATGCAAGCGCGGAGAACGGCTCTTCGTCGGAAGAATGACGTTCCACTTCAGTACCGTCTTCCAAGTGACCTTGGATGCTTGGTACGTCGATAGGCGCCGGCAAGTAATCGATTACGGCATCCAGCATAAGCTGAACCCCTTTGTTTTTGTAAGAAGAACCACAGATAACCGGGAAGATCTTAACGCTACATACACCTTTACGCAGCGCAGCTTTGATCTCTTCAACGCTGATTTCCTCGCCTTCGAGGTATTTCATCGTCAAATCCTCATCAAGCTCGGCAACCTTCTCAACCAATTCTGCACGAAGTTCTTCAATTTGAGCGGTATATTGCTCAGGGATTTCGATTTCTTCGATGTTTTGACCCAAATCGTCCTTGTACATATACGCTTTTTGCGTGATGACGTCGATGATGCCGACAAAATCATTTTCCGCACCGATCGGCAGTTGGATCGCAACTGCGTTCGCTTGCAGACGTTCGCGCATATCCTTAACAACGTTCAGATAGTCCGCACCGATGATATCCATTTTGTTGACGTAGGCGATCCGTGGAACGCCGTAGCGGTCAGCCTGTCTCCAAACGGTTTCAGACTGAGGCTCAACGCCTTCCTTCGCACTGAACACGCCTACTGCCCCGTCCAATACACGCAAGGAGCGTTCGACTTCAACGGTGAAGTCGACGTGCCCCGGGGTATCGATGATATTAACGCGGTGACCTTTCCATTGAGCGGTCGTCGCAGCGGACGTAATCGTGATTCCGCGCTCTTGTTCCTGCTCCATCCAGTCCATTGTTGCAGCACCTTCGTGAACTTCCCCGATTTTGTGCGTGCGTCCTGTATAGAACAAGATCCGTTCCGTCGTGGTCGTCTTACCGGCGTCAATATGCGCCATGATCCCGATGTTACGTGTATTTTTCAAGGAGAACTCTCTTGCCATGGATCTGTCTCCCTTCAAAATAGAAGTTTTAAATTGCTAGCCGAATCCTACCAGCGGTAGTGCGCAAACGCTTTGTTCGCTTCAGCCATTTTGTGCGTATCTTCGCGTTTCTTAACGGAAGCGCCTGTGTTGTTGGATGCGTCGATGATTTCTGCAGCCAAACGCTCTTCCATTGTTTTCTCACCGCGGTTGCGGGAGTAGTTCACGAGCCAACGTAATCCCAAGGATGTACGTCTCTCCGGTTTTACTTCGATCGGTACTTGGTAGTTGGCACCGCCGACACGGCGAGCTTTAACTTCCAATACTGGCATGATATTTTTAATCGCGGCTTCAAACACTTCCATTGGGTCATTTCCCGTACGTTCTTGAATCAGGTTGAACGCATTGTAAAGGATGCTTTGAGCGACACCGCGTTTACCGTCTAACATGATACGGTTGATCAGGCGAGTAACAAGTTTGCTGTTATACACCGGATCCGGCAATACGTCTCTTTTGGTAACTGGACCTTTGCGTGGCATAGTTATCCCCCTTTCAGTAATAATTAAACCTTTAGCGGCAGCTAAAAGCCAACTTTCGATCACTCATTTAAAGCGACCTTAGGATTTCTTCGCTTTCGGACGTTTCGCGCCGTATTTGGAACGAGATTGCATCCGGTTGTTAACGCCTGCAGTATCAAGAGCTCCGCGTACGATATGGTAACGTACACCTGGAAGGTCTTTTACCCGGCCTCCGCGAATCAGTACAACGCTGTGCTCTTGAAGGTTATGACCGATCCCAGGAATGTAAGCCGTCACCTCAACGCGGTTCGTCAAGCGAACACGGGCATATTTACGAAGTGCGGAGTTTGGTTTCTTAGGAGTCATGGTACCTACACGAGTGCACACCCCGCGTTTTTGCGGAGAGCTCAAATCCGTAGCCTCGCGTTTCAGGGCATTGAAACCTCTTTGCAGCGCTGGCGATTTGGATTTGTACACCTTGTCTTGGCGTCCTTTACGTACTAATTGGTTAATTGTTGGCATGTTGTTGCCACCCCCTTCCTCGAATTTCATGTTTCTTTACAAACCTCTTGATTAAGCCCACAGACCCAGGCGGTTCATAAAAGAACAAAGGAAAAGTTTTCACCAAAGAGTTCAGCCCCTTCAGCAAAAACATTTCAATCAGCTATGGTTTTACGATCGCTACCATCGCCGCTCCCACTTCAATCCCGCAGGCTTTGCCGAGATTTGTCATCGTATCCACGTAAGTGACCTTGACTGACTTTTGGTTGCATAAGGCGATGATTTTCGATGTAAGACGTGGATCTGCATTTTCAGCCACATAAACTTCCTCGGCCTGTCCGAGCTCTACCGTTCGCATGGTTTGCTTGGTGCCGATTTTAACATGAGCGTCCTGTAGACCTTTATCATAAGACATGTTCAGGGTCCTCCAAAGCACAGGGTATATCCGTACTCACGCACTTTGATATAGTAGCACTCCGCTATAGGCAATGTCAAGCAGAATATTGACTATATTCCTTAAATATATCCCGTAAAAAAGTTCGGCGCGGCCGTGATCAGAATCGCTCCTGACCCGCACCGCGCCGTCCAAACAAATGGGGCTATTCCACGGAGACAGGCTCCAGGTTTTCAGCTGCTGCTTCATCATTTTCCGGACCTTCAAATTCCACGCTGCGATAACGGTTCATGCCCGTACCAGCCGGAATCAGCTTCCCGATGATGACATTTTCCTTCAAGCCGAGCAGCTTATCCACTTTGCCCTTGATGGCAGCATCGGTAAGCACGCGCGTCGTTTCCTGGAAGGAAGCGGCGGACAAGAAGGAATCCGTTTCGAGCGAGGCTTTCGTAATCCCGAGAAGGACCGGTTTGGCGACGGCCGGTTCTTTACCGGACAGGATCGCGTCTTTGTTGGCCACTTCATATTCGTACAAATCGACGAAAGAGCCCGGAAGGAGCGGCGTATCGCCGGCGTCCACAATCCGGATTTTGCGCAGCATTTGGCGAATCATAACTTCAACGTGCTTGTCGTTGATTTCTACGCCCTGGTTACGGTATACGCGTTGTACTTCCTGCAGAATGTAGTTCTGTACGCCACGGATCCCTTTGATGCGCAAAATTTCTTTCGGATCGATCGAACCGTCGGTAAGCTCATCACCCGCTTCGATTTCGTTGCCTTCCTCTACGCGAAGACGGGAACCGTAAGTGACGGAGTATACCTTCGTTTCGGCTTCACCTTGTACTTCAATTTCTCGGCGGTCCTTCGCTTCGCGAATTTCCTTGATCACGCCGTCGATTTCACTGATTGTTGCTTGACCTTTCGGATTCCGGGCTTCGAACAGCTCTTGAATCCGCGGCAAACCTTGAGTAATATCGTCGCCCGCAACGCCCCCGGTATGGAACGTACGCATGGTGAGCTGGGTTCCCGGTTCACCGATGGATTGAGCGGCGATGATGCCGACCGCTTCACCGATTTCGACGTGCTTGCCGGTAGCCAGGTTACGCCCGTAGCACTTTTTGCACACGCCATGACGGGCGCGGCAACTGAGCACGGAACGAATTTGCAGTTTGGCAATTCCCGAGTCCACGATTTCATGCGCTTTATCGGAATCGATCAGCTCGTTGCGATGAACAATGATTTCACCGGATTGCGGATGTTTGATCGTTTCAAACGAGTAACGGCCTTCGATCCGATCGTACAGATCTTCGATGACCTCTTTGCCGTCTTGAATCACGCTGACGGTAAAGCCTTTATCGGTGCCGCAATCTTCTTCGCGAACGATCACGTCTTGCGCAACGTCGACCAGACGGCGAGTCAGGTAACCCGAGTCCGCCGTACGAAGCGCGGTATCGGCCAAACCTTTCCGCGCACCGTGCGTCGAAAGGAAATACTCGAGGACGGTCAAGCCTTCGCGGAAGTTCGATTTGATCGGGAGTTCGATGATCCGGCCCGCCGGGTTCGCCATCAGGCCCCGCATGCCGCCGAGCTGAGTAATCTGCGATTTGTTACCGCGCGCTTTTGAGTCAACCATGAGCATGATGGAATTGTACCGATCCATCGATTTCATGAGCACTTCGGTAATTTGGTCTTTACATTTCGACCAAATGGCAATGACGCGGTCATAACGTTCTTCGTTAGTAATCAAACCACGACGATATTGATTCGTAACCACTTTAACCTTTTCATCCGATTCGTGCAGGATATCCTGCTTTTCCTTCGGAACGATAACGTCCGCAACAGCGATACTGACGCCTGCACGAGTGGAATACGTAAAGCCGGTTTGTTTGATTCTATCCAAAATCATGGAAGTTTCCGTGGTGTGGTAGATTTCGAAGCAACGGCCGATGATCTCGCCGAGATACTCTTTACCTACGCCACTGGCTTGCGGCGCTGCCATAATCCGTTCCAGAACATTAGCGCCCTTCTCATGGATAAAGTAATGATCCGGTGTTCCCTGGAACAGGTTCACACGAGTGGCTTCGTTAATGTATGGGAAGCTTGCCGGGAAAATTTCGTTAAAAATAATTTTCCCTACTGTAGTGATAAGCAAAGCGTTTTGCTGTGCTTCCGTAAATCCCGTTTTACCCAAAGCTTTCGCCGGAATCGCTACACGAGCGTGCAGGGAAGACGTACCGCGTTGATAAGCGGACACCGCTTCATTCACCGAAGTAAGAATCATTCCCGCTCCTTCGGCTTCCTTATTATCCATAGTCAGATAGAAGGAGCCAAGAACCATATCCTGCGAAGGCGTAACGACAGGTTTGCCGTCCTTAGGGTTCAGAATGTTGCCGGAGGCCAGCATCAGAATGCGTGCTTCCGCTTGAGCTTCCGCGGACAAAGGCACGTGCACGGCCATTTGGTCACCGTCGAAGTCGGCATTGTAAGCCGTACATACGAGCGGATGAAGACGAATGGCGCGGCCTTCAACCAGGATCGGCTCGAACGCTTGGATACCGAGACGGTGAAGCGTAGGCGCACGGTTCAAGAGAACCGGATGTTCTTTAATGACTTCTTCCAATACGTCCCATACTTCCGGGCTGACGCGTTCAACTTTGCGTTTTGCGCTCTTGATGTTATGCGCAAGGCCTTTGTTCACCAGCTCTTTCATTACGAAGGGCTTGAACAGTTCAAGCGCCATTTCCTTCGGCAGACCGCATTGGTACATTTTCAAATATGGACCTACGACGATAACGGAACGACCGGAATAGTCAACCCGTTTACCGAGCAGGTTTTGACGGAAACGTCCTTGCTTCCCTTTCAGCATATGGCTGAGGGATTTCAACGGACGGTTGCCCGGACCTGTAACCGGACGGCCGCGGCGGCCGTTGTCGATCAGGGCGTCAACCGCTTCCTGAAGCATCCGTTTTTCGTTTTGCACGATAATGTCAGGCGCGCCGAGATCCAGCAAACGTTTCAAACGGTTGTTACGGTTGATCACGCGGCGGTACAAATCGTTCAGGTCAGACGTTGCGAAACGTCCGCCGTCCAGTTGCACCATCGGACGAAGTTCCGGCGGAATGACCGGAAGCACGTCAAGGATCATCCACTCCGGCTCGTTGCCGGAGCTTTTGAATGCTTCGATGACTTCCAGGCGTTTGATCGCCCGGTTGCGGCGTTGGCCTTGAGCCGTACGCAGCTCTTCTTTCAGGAAATCAAGCTCCTTGTCGACATCAAGATCCTGGAGCAGTTTTTTGACCGCTTCGGCACCCATGCCGGCTTGGAACCCGTAGCCGTACTTTTCACGGTAGCTGCGGTATTCTTTTTCGGACAAAAGCTGCTTTTTCTCAAGCGGTGTTTCACCTGGATCGGTTACGACATAAGATGCAAAATAAATGATCTCTTCCAGGGAACGCGGAGACATATCGAGCGCAAGGCCCATACGGCTCGGAATCCCTTTAAAGTACCAAATATGGGATACCGGCGCAGCCAGTTCAATGTGACCCATACGTTCGCGGCGCACTTTGGCTCTTGTTACTTCAACGCCGCAGCGGTCGCAGACAACGCCTTTATAGCGAACGCGTTTATATTTACCGCAGTGACATTCCCAGTCTTTGGTCGGGCCAAAAATCTTCTCGCAGAACAGCCCTTCCTTTTCCGGTTTTAGTGTACGGTAGTTGATCGTTTCAGGTTTCTTTACTTCTCCGCGGGACCAAGAACGAATTTTATCTGGGGAAGCAAGCCCAATTTTCATAAACTCGAAGTTGTTGACGTCCAACAAGGAGCACCCCTCCTTAACCAAGTCCTGTTATTGACATTCCACGCTTATTCCACTCCGACTTCTGCGCCTTCCAGGTTCAGACTCAGTTTATCGCCGGACACATCATCGTCATCGTCGATTTCCTTCATCTCGATCTCTTCTTCGTTTTCGGTAAGAATCTTCACATCCATACCCAAGCTTTGAAGTTCTTTGATCAAGACCTTAAACGATTCAGGCACGCCCGGTTCAGGCACATTTTCACCTTTGACGATGGATTCGTAGGTTTTCACCCGGCCGACCACGTCATCGGATTTGACGGTCAAGATTTCCTGCAGCGTATATGCGGCGCCATAAGCTTCCAGCGCCCAAACTTCCATTTCACCGAAGCGTTGTCCGCCGAACTGAGCTTTACCGCCGAGAGGCTGCTGCGTAACAAGCGAGTATGGTCCAGTGGAACGGGCATGGATTTTATCGTCGACCATGTGCGCCAACTTGATCATGTGCATGACGCCGACCGTGACTTCACGCTCGAAGCGTTCGCCTGTCCGGCCGTCATACAATATCGTCTTACCGTTGCGCTGCATGCCGGCTTCTTCCATTGTATCGAAGACGTCGTTTTCGTTCGCGCCGTCAAATACAGGGGTTGCTACATGGATGCCCATTTGCAGCGCGGCCATTCCCAAGTGAATTTCCAGGACCTGACCGATATTCATCCGCGACGGTACGCCCAGCGGGTTGAGGACAACCTGCACCGGTGTTCCGTCAGGCATAAACGGCATATCTTCTTCCGGCAAAATACGGGCAACGACCCCTTTATTACCATGGCGTCCTGCCATCTTGTCGCCTTCGGAAATTTTACGTTTTTGGGCAATATATACGCGTACAAGTTGATTTACGCCCGGTGGCAATTCGTCGCCGTTGTCGCGGGTAAATACCTTCACGTCAACGACGATCCCGTCCGTACCGTGAGGTACGCGCAGGGAGGTATCGCGGACTTCGCGCGCTTTCTCGCCAAAGATGGCATGCAGCAGACGTTCTTCCGCTGTCAGCTCGGTAACCCCTTTAGGCGTTACTTTACCGACGAGAATGTCGCCTGCGCCGATTTCGGCGCCGACGCGGATAATACCGCGTTCGTCGAGATTGCGAAGCGCTTCTTCCCCGACGTTAGGAATGTCGCGGGTAATTTCTTCCGGCCCGAGCTTCGTATCGCGGGCTTCGGATTCGTATTCCTCAATGTGAATCGAGGTGTATACGTCCTCTTTCACCAGCTTCTCGCTGAGCAGGATCGCATCTTCATAGTTATAGCCTTCCCAAGTCATGAAGGCAACGACCACGTTGCGTCCCAAGGCCAATTCGCCCATTTCCGTAGAAGGTCCGTCCGCCAGAATATCACCTTTCTTGATGATATCGCCGCGTTTGACGATCGGGCGCTGGTTAATGCATGTTCCTTGGTTGGAACGCATAAATTTGTGCAATTTATGTTTGACAAGGTCGCCTTTGACTTCCTTGCCGTCGATGACTTCGACGCGGCGAAGCCAAATCTCGTTCGCTGCCGAGCGTTCGATGATACCGTCATATTTCGATACGATACAAACGCCGGAGTCTTTGGCAGACTTGTGCTCCATCCCCGTTCCGACCAGTGGAGCTTTCGGAATAAGAAGAGGCACGGCCTGACGCTGCATGTTCGATCCCATCAGAGCACGGTTGGAGTCGTCATTTTCCAAGAAAGGAATGAGCGCCGTAGCCACGGATACCACCTGTTTAGGCGAAATGTCCATGTAGTCCACCCGGCTGCTAGGCATTGTCAAAATGTTGTCGGACTGTTTATTGTAACGAACGATAACCGATTCATCTTCGAATTTGTTATCTTCCGTCAGCTTTGCGTTCGCTTGCGCGATGATGTAGTTGTCTTCTTCATCGGCAGTGAGATAAGCAACCTGATCGGTTACGCTACCCGTCTTCGGATCAACCCAACGATAAGGAGCTTCAATGAAGCCATATTCGTTAATCCGCGCGAACGTGGACAACGAGTTGATCAAACCGATGTTTGGACCTTCCGGCGTTTCGATTGGACACATCCGGCCATAGTGGGACGGGTGAACGTCACGCACTTCCATGCCGGCGCGCTCACGAGTCAAACCGCCGGGACCTAGAGCGGACAAACGGCGTTTATGCGTAAGTTCAGCAAGCGGATTCGTTTGGTCCATAAACTGGGACAACTGCGAGCTGCCGAAAAACTCTTTGATGGACGCGATAACCGGACGGATGTTGATCAGCGCTTGAGGCGTGATGACATTGGCGTCCTGGATCGACATTCTTTCGCGAACCACGCGTTCCATACGGGACAAACCGATCCGGAATTGGTTCTGCAGGAGTTCGCCTACGGAGCGCAGACGACGGTTGCCGAGATGGTCGATATCGTCCGTGCTGCCGATGCCGTGCAGCAAGTTAATGAAATAGCTGATCGAAGAAATGATGTCAGCCGGCGTAATATTTTTGATCGACTTGTCGATATTGCGGTTCGCGATCACTTTGACCACTTTGCCGTCTTCAATCGGCGAGAATACGTCAACCGTTTGCAAAGGCACGTCGTCCGCATCAAGCACACCGCCGGCAACGTGGTAGTTCTTGAATCCAACGTTGCTCTCGAGGTGAGGCAAAATTTCATCGAGCAAACGGCGGTCAACCATTTGACCCGCTTCCGCAATGATTTCGCCCGTGCCCGTATCGACCAAAGTCTCAGCGAGGCGTTGATTGAAGAGGCGGTTTTTGATGTGCAGCTTTTTATTAATTTTGTAACGGCCTACATTGGCCAAGTCATAACGTTTTGGATCGAAGAAACGAGCTACCAGCAAGCTCTTAGCATTGTCTAGTGTAGGCGGTTCCCCCGGACGCAGACGTTCGTAGATTTCAATCAGAGCTTTCTCCGTCGAATCCGTGTTGTCTTTGTCAAGCGTGTTGCGAATATATTCGTCGTTGCCGAGCAGATCTAGAATTTCCGCATCCGTCCCAAATCCAAGCGCCCGCAACAATACGGTTACCGGAATTTTACGCGTACGGTCGATCCGCACATAAATGATATCCTTCGCGTCGGTTTCAAGCTCAAGCCAGGCCCCGCGGTTAGGAATCACAGTAGCGGTATACATTTTTTTGCCGTTCTTATCCACTTTTGTGCTGAAATAGACGCTAGGAGAGCGAACCAACTGGCTGACAATAACCCGTTCCGCACCATTGATAATGAATGTACCGGTTTCGGTCATCAGCGGGAAATCTCCCATAAATACTTCCTGCTCTTTGACTTCGCCCGTTTCCTTATTAATGAGCCGGACTTTGACCCGAAGCGGCGCTGCATACGTTACGTCGCGTTCTTTCGCGTCATCTACCGTATACTTCGGTTCGCCCAGGCTATAATCGATAAATTCCAACACCAAATTTCCGGTAAAATCCTGAATCGGAGAAATATCTTGGAACATTTCCCGAAGTCCCTCTTCAAGGAACCATTCGTAGGATTTTTGTTGGATTTCGATCAGGTTCGGAATTTCGAGGATCTCGTTAATCCGTGCATAACTTCGCCGAGTGCGTCGACCATATTGAACAAGATGTCCTGCCAACTTAAACTCACCCCTCATGTCTACTCACTTAAAAATTTCGTTGCGAACCCGTGTTTGTACCCTTATAATAGGACCATGACGGATTCGGGCCACAAATAAAGAAAAGCCCTTATCGAATGCTTTCGAAAAAAGAGCATCATTATCTGTGTCATTTCTGCCTGATGTCCCCGTTCTAATAGTTTATCCAAAATGTGCATATTATACGTAAAACAACGCAAATTTATGCATTGTCCACATAAAATTCTTGACATTTCAGTAAACTAAAGCCACAAAGGGCATCCTAATGCTGACATTTTATAATAATAACATATCGATATTGTCAAGTCAACTCTATTTCATGACTTTATTTCTGAAAACCTTAAAAGTTACAATTATTTTTTCACAGCCCGATAGATCCGGTACCCCTTATCCTTCGTAACTTCTTCTACTCTCTCGAATAGCGACTCCAGTTTCTCCTTCGCCGATGGCGCTCCCTGTTTTTTCTGAATCACGATCCACAATACGCCGCCGGAACGCAGCCGTTCCCATGCACCTTCAAAAATCGCATGTACCACCGCCTTGCCTGCGCGAATCGGAGGATTCGTCACAACCACATCAAATTGTTCATCACCTAACGCGGCAAACAAATCGCTTTCAAGCATAGTAACGTTGGTTATCCGATTGGCTGCCGCATTTTCACGAGCCAGCTCTACGGCACGGCTGTTTACGTCGATCATGGTCACATGACCCTGTCTGGCGAGTCTAGCCGCCGTCAAACCAATCGGGCCATAACCGCAGCCGACATCAAGTACTTTCGCATTTTCCGGAAGGTCCATCGCTTCGATCAAAGTTCGGCTGCCGTAATCGACACCGCCTTTGGAAAACACACCCGCATCACTCACAAAACGGAAAGCAAACCCTCGCAGCGAGGTTTCCCAAATCTTGCGGTCATGTTCGGCGGTTGGTTTGCTCGTATAATAGTGATCTGACATTTGTACGGGTAACCTCCATTGTTTTCGAAAAGTTCAGAAGCTCAAGGACAACTGAATAAACCTCGGTAATTGTGAACAAACCCCTTGAACAAGTTCAAGGGGTTTGCCGTAAGGAAGAAAGGAATTACTTCACTTCTACAGTTGCGCCTGCTTCTTCCAATTTTGCTTTTACAGCTTCTGCTTCTTCTTTGCCCACTTTTTCTTTCAGTGCGTTTGGAGCGTTGTCTACCAGGTCTTTTGCTTCTTTCAAGCCGAGGCCAGTGATTTCGCGAACCACTTTGATAACGTTGATTTTGGAAGCGCCAGCGTTAGTCAGGATTACGTCGAATTCAGTTTGTTCTTCAGCTTCAGCAACAGCGCCGCCGCCAGCTACGACTACAGGAGCAGCTGCAGTTACGCCGAATTCCTCTTCGATTGCTTTAACCAGGTCGTTCAGTTCAAGAACGGTCATGCCTTTAATTTCTTCTAAGATCGTTTCTTTACTCATGGTTGAACCTCCATTAAATAATTTAGATTGGTTTAAAATTAACTAGCCTGCTTTAAAACAAGCTTACGCGCTTGCTTCTTCTTTCTCGGCAACGGCTTTGACAGCGAGTGCGAAGTTGCGCACTGGAGCTTGAAGCACGCTGAGGAGCATGGAAAGGAGACCTTCGCGGGACGGAAGATCCGCCAACGCTTTGATTTGGTCGACGCCAACAACACGGCCTTCAACCACGCCACCTTTCACTTTGAGCGCTTCGTTCTTTTTCGCGAAGTCACTCAGGATTTTCGCCGGAGCTACTGCGTCGTCCGCACTGAACGCGATGGCCGTAGGACCGGTCAACACTTCGTTCAGTTCAGTCAATTCCGCAGCGGCTGTCGCACGGCGAACGAGCGTATTCTTAAGCACTTGGAATTCCACGCCGGCTTCACGAAGCTGTTTGCGGAGTTCAGTAACTTGAGCAACGTTCAGTCCGCGGTAATCCGCAACAACCGTCGTTGTGCTTTCGCGCAACTTCGCGGTTACGGCTTCAACGGCTTCCGATTTTGCTTGAATCACTTTTGCGTTTGCCAAACTGTACACCTCCTAATAGATTAGCTGGGCCTTGACATTTAAAAAAGCCTCCGTAGAATCACGAAGGCTTGATAAATCATTGCATATACGCATACTGCATAATGCTGACGTTCTATCACAACACCTCGGTAGGAAATTAAGCCCGAAGGCACCTACTGTCTACGGTAAGCATATTCAAATTTAGTTCTCACATTAAAACAGTCATTTCAGTATACCAAGGGGCGACATTCATGTCAACCCAAATCCCGCTTAACGCAAGCGGTATTATCTGTAAGAAGCTGTGCTAACGCGAGCGCTTGGGCCCATTGTCGAAGAAAGCGCGATATTCTTCAAGTATACGCCTTTAGCGGCAGCCGGCTTAGCCCGGTTCAATGCGTCAACGAGAGCTTTGAGGTTCTCGTTCAATTGTTCGGCGCTGAAAGAAGCTTTGCCGATTGGCGCATGAATTTGACCCGCTTTATCCAGACGGTACTCGATTTTACCTGCTTTGATTTCTTGAACGGCTTTAGCTACGTCAAACGTAACCGTACCTGCTTTAGGGTTAGGCATGAGGCCTTTACCGCCGAGCAAACGGCCAAGTTTACCAACTTCGCTCATCATGTCCGGTGTTGCTACGCAGACATCGAACTCGAACCAGCCTTGTTGGATTTTGTTGATCATGTCCTGATCGCCGACGTAGTCAGCTCCGGCCGCTTCCGCTTCCTTCACTTTATCGCCTTTGGCGAACACCAATACGCGTTGGGTTTTGCCTGTGCCGTGAGGCAAGACAACAACACCACGAACGGCTTGGTCTTGTTTACGAGGGTCAACACCCAAACGAACTGCCGCTTCAACGGTTTCGTCGAATTTTGCAGTCGCTGCCTTTTTCACCAGTTCAACGGCTTCTGAAGGCTCATATGTCGCTTCACTGTCGATCAGCTTAGCGGCTTCAAGGTATTTCTTGCCGTGTTTAGCCATGAATTTGTCCTCCTTATGTGGTATTAGCGGAATATCCTCCCACTGAGGATGAAAATGTA
The DNA here is from genome assembly GCF_056171975.1 of Paenibacillus terrisolis. Lineage (NCBI taxonomy): Bacteria > Bacillati > Bacillota > Bacilli > Caryophanales > Paenibacillaceae > Paenibacillus > Paenibacillus terrisolis. The sequence goes on from NZ_JBKFGG010000041.1 coordinate 42,988, forward strand.
TATTATTGCAGTTCGCAATATATATTTTCATCCAGGGATGAAATTTTAGAATATGCGTAAGCATTATAAAATCTCATCCAATCTCCAAGACTAGTCTTGGATCGTGATGCCCATGCTGCGAGCTGTACCTTCAACCATACGCATAGCCGCTTCTACGGATGCCGCGTTAAGGTCAGGCATTTTTTGCTCCGCGATTTGACGAACGGTGTCGCGTTTCACGGTAGCTACCTTTTTCTTGTTCGGTTCGCCGGAACCTTTCTCAATCTTCGCTGCTACACGAAGCAGAACGGCTGCCGGTGGAGTTTTGGTGATGAATGTAAAAGAACGGTCTTCAAACACCGAAATTTCAACCGGAATGATCAAACCCGCTTGATCGGCGGTACGAGCGTTAAATTCTTTACAGAATGCCATGATGTTGACACCCGCTTGACCCAACGCAGGACCTACCGGAGGTGCAGGATTCGCTTTCCCTGCAGGAATTTGCAGTTTTACCATTTTGATAACTTTTTTCGCCATGTAAAACACCTCCTTGCCCTAATAGTGGTAGACGGGACCTTAGCCCCTCCCACTTTGAAACCCTAAGAAACCTTTAGAAGTAGCTCAAATAATCATCTTTTGATCACGATGCAATTCAAGAAGTCGATTCGACGTCGAATCTTGAATTCACCCGGGGCCTTCCGTTGCTCACGTAGCTTCCAGCTACGCTCCGCTACTCAGTCCCTAGCTTCATCCAACCTTCTCGGTGCTGAAAATCTGATTTTTTGAGCACTCACTTATATTTTTTCCACTTGAGTGTAATCCAGTTCAAGCGGGGTTTCTCGTCCAAACATGTTGACGTGAACCTTGACTTTGCTCTTATCGGTCAAAATTTCTTCAACCGAGCCGACAAAATTAGCAAACGGACCAACTTTGATGCGCACGGACTCTTTGATCTCGAACTCGATAACCGGTTTAGGTTCTTCCATTCCCATATGCTGCAGAATCTGTTCAACTTCCTCAGGAAGCAGCGGGGTAGGTTTGGAACCTGAACCTGTCGAGCCGACAAATCCGGTAACTCCCGGCGTGTTGCGGACAACATACCAAGAATCGTCGGTTTGGATCATTTCCACCAAGACATAGCCGGGGTAAACTTTGCGCATGACGGTTTTTTTCTTGCCGTCTTTGTTCACCACTTCTTCTTCCATCGGAACAAGAACGCGGAATATCTTGTCTTCCATACCCATGGACTCGACGCGCTTTTCCAAATTGGCTTTGACCTTGTTCTCATACCCGGAGTAGGTATGAACGACGTACCATCTTTTTTCCATATCAAGCCACCTAGGGACCCTTCTTAAATTATCGCTTCGATCACAGCGGAAATGCCGATGTCCAACACCCAAAAATAAATGCCGATAACGACAATTGTTCCAAGCACAATCAGCGTGTAATTCGTCAGCTCTTTACGGTTAGGCCAGCGAACCTTTTTAAGCTCAGTCCAGCTTTCAGAGAAAAAAGAAATGAACGACTTGAAATTACGTTTCATGCGCGATTACACCTCCAAAGACTATCTGGTTTCGCGATGAGGAACTTGCTCGTTACAAAACTTGCAAAATTTCTTCATCTCCATGCGGTCGGGGTGGTTACGCTTGTTTTTCGTTGTCGTGTAGTTTCTTTGCTTACAGTTCGTACAAGCCAACGTGATAATTACCCGCATGATGTGCACCTCCCGAAGACATTCTTTATTAATGAGAAGTCTCTTTATTGACCTAAAAATGCGTACGCAAAATTAGGCCTACCTAAAACACTTTATCACATGCCCAACCCCGTGTCAACGAGACATCCGCCGATCTATTCGATTAATATCAAGTATAACTCAGGATATTGGAAGATAAACCCACGTGAGAGAATTCTCCTCGCCCGCGTCGAAGGGAGAAGATACTAAAAAGACGACTAAAAATATAGCCGTCTCTCATTTTCGTGATAATTTATTGTAGAAAAATTCAAATGCCGCCGCAATCCCTGATCTCCAAATACCGCTCAAGTTTGCGTTTAACGCGTTGCAATGCATTATCGATAGACTTTACGTGACGGTCCAAATCCACCGCAATTTCCTGGTAAGACCGACCATCCAAATACAACATTAACACCTTACGCTCCAGATCGCTGAGAATCTCCGACATCTTGTCCTCGAGGCCAATAAACTCCTCCTGATTGATGATCAGTTCTTCCGGATCGGATACCTGGGTTCCGCAGATCACATCAAGCAAAGTCCGGTCTGAATCTTCGTCGTAAATGGGCTTGTCCAAGGATACATACGAATTCAACGGAATATGCTTCTGCCGTGTAGCCGTTTTGATGGCCGTAATGATCTGTCTCGTAATGCACAGTTCGGCAAACGCTTTGAACGAAGCCAGCTTGTCCCCCCGAAAGTCACGGATCGACTTGTAAAGGCCGATCATGCCTTCCTGAATAATATCCTCACGGTCGGCTCCAATCAGGAAATAAGACCTGGCTTTGGCGCGCACAAAACTGCGGTACTTGTTGATCAAGTACTCGAGCGCCTCACTGTCTCCTTGACGGACAGCCTCGACAATGTCTTCGTCATTTTGGATCTCATAGTCAAACATTACCCACGACTCAAGTTTGACACTCACCACAAATCCCTCCGGCTGCAACGCACGGTACTCCGTCACCCAATCAAGTAATACGAACAGTATATATGAAGGTGCATACTAGCGTCAACCAAAAAAGTACCAAAAGATGTAAAGTCGAACTTTGTCAAGGGTATATGGTAGTAAACCCAATGATTCCCCTTTCATTCCCTGCGCCAGCGTTCAAACATTTGGCGCAGTTCCGGGCTAAGCTTGGCTTCCACCGTATTACGGCTTGTTTTTGCGCTGCGCTCGGAGATCTTCTGTTGAATTTCTTTTTCGCCTTGCTCCACTTGGGTCAATAATTCACGAGCGGATATACGCAGCGCGCCTTGTCCGAAGATGACGTGCTGTTCCACCATATCGCTGGTGGCCACATAAATCTGCCGCCTCCGGTGGGTATATTCGCCGACCAGCCGTTCAATGCATTCGTCCGCCGTCTCTTTTTCCTTGGTGAAATAGATTTCTACATTGTTCTGGTCAAAAGACTTGCCAAGCCCCGGCACGCGGTACGCATCAAAGACGACGATCACCTTTCTGCCGGAAAAAGCCTGGTAATCGGCCAGCCGTTCAAGCAGCCGGTCCCGGGCTTCCTGCATCCCGGTTTTGGCGAGCGCCGCCAGTTCAGGCCACCCGCCGATCATGTTATAGCCGTCGACGAGAAGAAGATCGCGCAAATCGCGCATAACCTATTAGCCTTCGCCGCGGCGTCTGCGCAACACTTCGTACATAACCACACCTGCGGCAACCGAAGCGTTCAGAGAATTCAGCCGTCCGTTCATGGGGAGCTTCAGCAGCACGTCGCAGGTTTCCCGGACAAGGCGCCCCATCCCCTTGTTTTCGTTGCCGATGACGATGGCGACAGGTCCGGTTAATACGTTCCCGCCTTGGTACATTTCTTCTTTGGCGGCAACGTCGGTGCCAACGACCCAAACGCCCGCTTCCTTCAGTTGTTCCATCGTTTGGACAAGATTCGTCACCCTTGCGACCGGCACATATTCCACCGCGCCTGCGGACGTTTTCGACACCGTTGCGTTAACCGCCGCCGAACGGCGCTTCGGAATAATAACGCCATGAACCCCGGTGCACTCGGCTGTACGTAAAATGGAGCCCAAGTTGTGCGGGTCCTCGATTTCGTCAAGAATCAGCAAAAACGGCGGTTCCCCTTGTTCCTTTGCTTTAGCCAGCAAATCCTCAACCTCCGCGTAAGCATACGGAGCAGCTTGAGCAACGACGCCTTGATGCTGCAGGCCGGGCACCATTTGATCGAGTTTTCTTTTGTCGACAAACTGCACGACGATGCCGTTGTTTTTGGCTTCCGCCAAAATTGGTTGGGTCAGATGCTTTTGGGCACCCTCGGCTACCCAGATTTTGTTGATTGTGCGGCCGGCGCGCAGCGCCTCAAGCAGCGAATGCTTGCCCGCGATCCATTCTTGATCCTCCATGTTATTCCTCCCAGGAAGTCCGACCGTGCGTCTCGCTTGAAACGCGGAAGCTCCCTTATTTATAATCAGCTCCGTTAAGAGCGGTGTTTCTCCTCCAGTTGATCGAACCCGCTGGAAATCAATCTGCGAAGACGGTAATGAGCTCCGGAATAATACAAAAATCCGACCAGGCTCTCAAACGCGGTGGCATTACGGTAATCGATCACGTTCGCGTTTTTGGGAACCGTGCCCGACTTGGCGTTGCGTCCCTGCCGCACGACGTCCCGCTCGTCTTCCGTAAGCTGCGATTCGATCAGCGCAAGCAGTTCGGCCTGCGCTTTCGCGGACACATATTTGGTCGATTCGCGATGCAGATGATGCGGCCGCAAATTGGGGCGAGCCATCACATGCTGACGAACGGCCACTTCAAAGACGGCGTCTCCGATATAAGCGAGCGCCAGCGGGGGCAGCAGCCGGGCAGACTTGGACGGCAAGTCGGGAAACCAAAGCGCGGACGGCGCCCCCGTGGCATCCCCGAAAGACGCCGCATCGCTTGCGCCTCCCTCATTGCCGCCCGTTTCCGCTTCATCCCTGCGATGGTCCGGAAAGTTTTGATCGAACCCGCCGCTCGTCATTTACGCCGCCATCTCATGCCTTGCGGCGTATCTTCCAGCACAATCCCCTGCGCGTCCAGCAAATTGCGGATTTCATCGGCTCGCACCCAGTTCTTCAGTTTCCGCGCTTCCGTCCGTTCTTCAATCAATGCTTCGATCTCATCGTCCAGCAGTTCAGGCTCCGCCTCCGGCACAATGGACAAAACCCCGTTCATCTCTTCGAATAGCCGTTCCGCGGCTTCGAGATCGGCGCGCCCGGCATCCGTACGCTGCAGAAGCGCATTCACTTCGCTTACCCATTCAAAAATGGCCGTAATCGCATCCGGCGTATTGAAATCATCCTGCATCTTGGCATGGAAGGTGCTGCGGATTTGCTGCAGCTTCGCATTCCATTCCGGCGTTGCTTCGCCGTCTGGCTCAGGAGCGATACTTAACCGGTGACGCAGGTTGCCTGCAGCGTTGGATATCCGTTCCACGCTTCGCTCCGCTTGAACCATCGTCTCCTCCGAGAAGTTCAACGGGTTGCGATAATGGGTGGATAGCATGAAATAACGAATTGCCCCCAGATTGTACGTGGCCCGCAAATCTTTCGCAAGAACTCCGTTTCCGAGCGATTTCGACATTTTTTCCCCATCGATATTAATATATCCGTTATGCATCCAATAATTTGCTAGAGGTTTGCCCGTAGCCGCTTCCGACTGGGCAATTTCGCACTCATGGTGCGGGAACTGCAGATCCTGGCCGCCGCCATGGATATCCAGCGTATCGCCAAGCAGTTGTCTGGACATGGCCGAGCATTCGATATGCCAGCCCGGCCGGCCATCTCCCCATGGACTGTTCCAGAAAATTTCTCCCGGCTTGGCCGCCTTCCATAATACGAAATCTTCGGGGCTTTCCTTCCGTTCATCCACATCGATCCGGATCCCGAACTGAAGTTCTTCGATGTTCTGGCCGGACAGCTTGCCGTAGTCGTCAAACTTGCCCGTTCGAAAAAAAACGTCACCGCCTTTTTCATAAGCGAAGCCTTTTTGCACCAGTTCGCGAATGAAATCGATGATAATCCCCATGTTTTCCGTAACCCGGGGATTAGCCGTGGCCCGCCCGACTCCGAGCCCTTCCTGATCTTCAAAGTACGCTTTGATAAAAGTCTCCGCCACTTCGGGAACGGTCGTGTTCATCTCATGAGCTTTATGAATCAGCTTGTCGTCCACGTCCGTAAAATTGCTGATATAGTTGACCTTATATTGTTGGTTCTCCAAATAGTTGCGCACCACGTCGAAAAATATCATCGGCCGCGTGTTGCCGATATGGAGATAACCGTATACGGTTGGTCCGCATACGTACATATTCACCTTACCCGGTTCAAGACTGACGAATTCCTCTTTTTTTCGGGTCATCGTGTTGTAAATCTGCAATGCCATGTTCATTTTCCTTTCACTTAAGTTGATCTTCCTTTAAACGTTGACGCAAGCTTTTGACTTCCTCCTGCAGCCCTTCGATTTCCTGGCGCAGCTCCCGCATCGCGTCCACAACCGGGTCCGGCAGCTCATGGCTGAGACGGTCCAGGCGTTTCCCGTCCTGACGGACGATTTTGCCCGGAATGCCCACGACGGTGGTACCTGATGGAACTTCCTTCAAAACCACCGAATTGGCTCCGATGTTGCATTGATCCCCGACTTTGAAGGAACCGAGAATTTTGGCTCCCGATCCAATGACGACGTTGTTGCCGATGGTCGGGTGCCGTTTTCCCTTTTCCTTTCCGCTTCCTCCCAGGGTCACTCCCTGATAGATAACCACATCGTCCCCGATTTCGCAAGTTTCTCCGATAACAACCCCCATCCCGTGGTCGATAAACAAGCGATTGCCGATTCGAGCTCCCGGGTGGATTTCGATACCGGTAAAAAAACGGCTAACCTGGGATATGATCCGTGCAAGGGTAAACAGGCGGCGGCGGTAGAAAGCATGGGCAATCCGGTGACTCCATATCGCGTGCAGGCCGGAGTAGGTAAAAACCACTTCGAACCAGCCTCTTGCCGCCGGATCGTTATCAAATACCGCCCGGATATCGGATCTCATTCTCTTGAACATGACTCCCCCACCTCTCACCTTCTCGTTCCCCCAAACTTGGCGGCCATAAAAAAACGCCCCTGCAGCCTCAGCTGCAGAGACGCTTGTGCGCGCGGTTCCACTCTGCTTCGGATAAGGCACGGCGTCTATTCTTCATGCGGGCGTCCCGCACAAAAAGACCGTATGTTCCTCATCCCTTTCGCCGCCCTTAACGCGGACGATACGGCGAAATCTACTTCGCCCTCAAACGGCGCTTCGATTCCGCAGCTCCCGGGTGCATTTCGGAAGGCGCGTATCTGGATAACTTCCAGCCTGGGTCCGATGGAACGGTCCCGGTCATCCTCTCTGGCAAATACAGCTGTCTTCGTACTTCTCCCGTTCTATGCCGGTGAAATATAGGCAGGTAATCCGCAACTGCGGAAAGTTTGGGCCTATGATCGCTGTTGCCATCGGATTGTCTGATCATATGAAATCTTAATAAGAAACAATCCAATCGCAAAGGCGACCGCTTCGCTTCTTCGGCTCCAAACTTCCCTCCGCTGCTCAGCCTGCCTATGTGAGTTGTAGTAATGATTCTTGCCTTTATATTACCTGAAAGGCGGTAAAGCTACAAGAAATGATTTGGCTAAGCCACGGGCTCGCTTACGCTTAACGGCTCGCAAGCTGCGATTTCAGGCGTTCGATCGTTCGCTCTTGGCCGAGCAGATAAATCGTCTGGTTCAGGTCGCGGCCGTGGACTTGTCCGGTCAATGCGACGCGGATCGGCATAAACAACCCTTTGCCCTTGTGGCCGGTTTCCTTTTGCACTTCTTTGATGCGCGCGGCGATGTTCTCCGCCGTAAATGCCTCAAGCGCCTCGATCTTGGCGAGGAAAGCGCTGAGCACTTCAGGCACCTGCGCTTCGGCCAGCACGGCAGTCGCTTCGTCGTCAAATTCCAGGTCGGTGCGGAAGAACAGCTCCGACAACTCCACGATATCGGACGCGGCTGTCATTTGCTCCTGGTACAAAGCGACAAGCGCTTTGGCCCAGGCCGCTTGCTCGGGCGACAATTCCTCCGGCAGGCGGGACGCCTTTTGCAAATGTGGGATCGCGAGCGCCGCAATGCGCTCGGAATCGGCATTTTTGATATAGTGGTTGTTCAGATGCGCAAGCTTGTTCGTATCAAATACCGCCGGACTGCGGGATAAGCGGTTGGCGTCAAAAATCGCTACCAGTTCTTCCTTGGTGAAGAACTCCTCTTCTCCCTCCGGCGACCAGCCGAGCAGAGAGATGAAGTTGAACAACGCCTCCGGCAAATAGCCCAGTTGGTCGTATTGCTCGATAAACTGAATAACCGATTCGTCGCGTTTACTCAGCTTTTTATGATTTTCCCCGACGATCAGGGTCATATGGCCGAACACCGGCGGCTCCCAGCCAAACGCGTCGTAAATCATCAACTGGCGAGGCGTGTTGGATACATGATCCTCCCCTCGCAGAACGTGAGTGATTTCCATAAGATGATCATCAAGCACGACTGCAAAGTTGTACGTAGGAATGCCGTCTTTTTTGACGATAACGAAGTCGCCGCTGATATCCGACTCAAACGAGATCGGCCCTTTGACAAGGTCGTCGAACGTAAAAGTGCGGCCTTCCGGAACACGGAAACGGATGCTGTACGGCAATCCCTCCGCTTCGAAAGCGGCGATTTGCTCCGGCGAAAGATTGCGATGCTTCCCGGAATAACGCGGAGTTTCGCCGCGGGCCATCTGCTCTTCGCGTTCCTTTTCGAGCTCTTCCTCCGTGCAATAGCAGCGGTAGGCCAACCCCCGGTCAAGCAAATCCTGCACCAGCGGGCGGTATAGATCCAATCGCTCCGTTTGGCGATATGGTCCGTATTTTCCGCCTACATCCACGCTTTCATCCCAGTCGATGCCGAGCCATTTCAGGTAGGTAAGCTGATTCTCTTCCCCGCCTTCCACGTTGCGTTTCACGTCCGTATCTTCGATCCGGATAATGAATTTCCCGCCGTGATGTCTGGCAAACAAATAATTGAATAACGCCGTTCTTGCATTTCCGATATGTAAATGACCGGTCGGACTCGGCGCATAACGCACTCGAACCTCTGCCATAACTATTCCTCCCCAGGCTGATAAGTTGTAAAAATTGAGCGTGTGAACTCGTTACAATCCTAAAATGATAACACATCCGAGACCAGACAGACAATGCATTGTGCCGCAATGCCTTCGCCGCGCCCGGTAAAACCGAGATGCTCGGTCGTCGTGGCCTTCACGTTGACGCGCTCCTGCTCCGTTTCCAGCACACTAGCAATATTTGCAGCCATTTGCGGAATATGCGGAGCCATTTTCGGCCGCTGCGCGATAATCGTAGCATCCAGATTGCCCAGTCGGTAACCTTTCTCTTTGGCCATGTCCCATACCCGCTCCAACAGCTTTACGCTGTCCGCCCCTTTAAAAGCGGGATCAGTGTCGGGAAAATGCCGTCCGATATCCCCCAGACCAAGCGCCCCCAAAACGGCATCGCTGACCGCATGAAGAAGCACGTCGGCATCCGAATGTCCGAGCAGCCCTTTCTCATAAGGAATCGTTACCCCTCCGATGATGCATGGCCTTCCTTCAACTAGCTGGTGTACGTCAAACCCTTGTCCTACGCTGATTCTCATTGTTTCCTCTCTCCCCTCACGCTACTTCCGGCGCTGGATGAACTCCGCATATTCCAGATCTTCAGGCGTCGTAATCTTGATGTTGCCGTAACCGCCCTCCACTATCTTAACGGGAATTCCCATACGCTCAACAAGCATCGAATCATCGGTGCCTATAAAACCTTCTTGGTCTGCCCGCTCGTGGGCCAGCAGGAGGTCGCCGCGCCGAAATGCTTGCGGGGTTTGTATCGCCCACAGGCTGCTGCGGTCAAGTGTCGCGTTCACCCAGCCCTGCCCGTCCGCCTGTTTCACGGTGTCTTTCACCGGTACCGCAAGCACAGAGGCCCCGCATGCCACCGCTGTCTCGTAGCAGGACGTGATTTGCCCGTGCGTGACAAAAGGGCGGACGCCGTCATGCACCAGTACCCATGGAGCGCTGATTTCCAGCAGTCCCCGGTATACCGAATGCTGACGCTCTGCGCCGCCCGGAATAACCTTTATTTTGTTGCGGATGTCGAATTCCCCGATCCATGCCTTACATCGTTCCACATCTCCTTCACCGGTGACAAGCACCAATTCCGTGATAAGCGGATGACGATCGAATGCCTCCAGCGTATGAATGAAGACCGGCTTATTGTGCAGCATGAGATACTGCTTGCTTTCCTTCGTACCCATACGGGTTCCCCGGCCGGCCGCAACGACGATCACGCCGACGCCCTCCGCTCGGGGAATTGCTTCTAATACCATATGTTTCTGCCTCGCCCTGCCCAGAATTCTGCGCCTGTTCGCGCATTTATTCCCATCATACCGAATTTACTGGGCTTTTTCCAACAGTTTCGGTTTGGCGAAAATCATCCGTCCCGCTGACGTCTGCAACACGCTGGTCACCAGAACTTCCGTAATACTGCCGATAAAGTCGCGGCCGCCTTCAACCACGATCATCGTTCCGTCATCCAGGTAAGCAACACCTTGTCCATGTTCCTTGCCGTCCTTGATGACTTGAACCATGATCTCCTCGCCCGGAAGCACAACCGGCTTGACCGCGTTGGCGAGGTCGTTGATATTGAGGACCGAAACGCCTTGAAGCTCGCAAACCTTATTCAGGTTAAAATCGTTGGTCACCACTTTACCCTGCAGCACCTTAGCCAGCTTGACAAGCTTGCTGTCCACCTCGGAGATTTCTTCGAAATCCCCTTCGTAGATCATCACCTTGACGTCCAGTTCCTTTTGAATTTTATTCAAAATATCAAGGCCCCGGCGTCCCCGGTTCCGCTTGAGCAAATCCGACGAATCCGCAATATGCTGAAGCTCCTCCAAAACAAATTCCGGGATCACGATCGTGCCTTCGATAAACCCGGTTTTGCAAATATCGGCGATCCGCCCGTCGATAATCACGCTGGTATCCAAAATTTTATGCTCTTCCAAACGCCGCTCATCGCTTACAGCTTCTCTGCCCCAATTCCCCGTTTTCCATAGCAAAGACAGCTCTTCCTTTTTAGCAAGCCCGACATACACCCCTATGTAACCAAACAACGCCGATACGGCAAAACGGGCTATACTTTCCATGGATCCAAGCCAGGACAACAGGGGATAGACCATTAAAGAAAGAAGAAGTCCCACGGTCAAGCCGGCCGTTCCGGCCGCCATTTCATTCATCGGAATACGCGTTAATGCAGTAATCCACATTCTCACCCTCGAAGAAACCGCCTCTGCGGCGAGGGAGAATAGCAGCAAAAACAATAAAGCGCCCGCAAATGCCAAAATGAAATGGGTTGCCATTGAATTTATTCCGTTAAACCAGTTCCGAAGCGCTTCCGGCAGTATAGAAGTCATTCCGCCTGCCGTATAACCGAACCATGCCCCGCATAGACCGGCTAAGGCCAGCAAATATTTTTTCAGCATCTCTCTCTTCACCTCCTGAATCATTAACTTCAATATCCAGTATGATCCAATTTTGGATAGCATAATCGGGAGGTTTGAACTTTTTTTTGGCGGCGCCGCAGGATTCTTTTACGAAATCGCCCTCGTTGTGAGGGATTTCAGGTTGATATGAGGGGAAAAAGTGGCATATAATGAACTCAATTCATAATATTGAGGTGGATGGAAAAATGAGCGCACCAAGCCTTCAATCTTTTCAAGAACAAGTTTCCGAACTGTTGCTCCGTCACCGCAGTTTGCTGGATGTCTTGTCCAAAACCGGACAAACCAACGCCTCCGCCGTTCGCGCCGTCACCAAAGCCGTAACCGAATGCGGGTGCATCGAGCTGCATGCTACGAGACAGGATTTTGAACCGGGTATGGACTTGGAGCAAGCCAAAGAAACGCTTGCCAAGCATGTCCGGGGCGAGCTTTGCGAGAATTGCCGGGACGCTATTACGAATGAGCTTGGACGCAATCTTTTCTATATGTCCGCATTATGTAATCTCTTAGGCATCAGCATGGACGAAATTGTAGAACGCGAATCGCAAAAATGCTCAACCTTAGGGTTGTTCAATTTATCATAAGGCCGGTTTTAACGAAAAAAGGCATCGATCATCCCGCCTGGCGGTGATCCATGCCTTTTTTTATTGCGTCCGTTCTATAAATGCTTTGAGCGGTATGCATCTTCCAATTCATCGTGTCGCGAATGTTTCCGTCTAAGTCGCAGGAGCCTATCCACATTTTGCTTCAGGCCATAAGAAGCGTATACCACAAGCGGAACGAAAATCAGTTTGGCCAGGTGGTTCGGAAATACCAATGCGATCACAACGGCAAAAACAACGACAATCGGCGTATACATCACGGCTTTTTTGGGAAGCCCAACTTTCTTGAAATTAGGGTACCTTACAGTGCTGATCATCAAATAAGACAGCAGCATCATGGCAACGATGAAATAGGGTGCCGAAAAGTCCCTGTAAAACAGCGATAACGTAGCCGCAACCCCACCGGCTGCAGGAATCGGCAAACCGATAAAATATCCCGGAACGCCTTTTTGCACATTAAAACGAGCGAGCCGCAAGGCACCGCACATCGGAAACAGAGCCGTTACCGCCCAAGCGATTCCCTGCGGGACGTTATCGAACGAAATCGTGTACATAATGAGTGCCGGAGCAATTCCGAAAGAAATAATGTCGGATAAAGAATCAAGCTCTTTGCCAAATTCGCTTTGGCAATTTAGCGCCCGAGCCACCCGTCCGTCCAATCCGTCAAGCAGCATGGCGACAATGACCATTATAGCCGCTATGCTGTGCCTATCCTCCAGCGCCAGCATGATAGCCAACATTCCGAGCAACAGGTTCCCCAATGTGAACAAGTTCGGAATTGATTTTGCAATCATCTCTTCACCTCGGAATCGTAATTCATGAATACCATCACTTGATGATGGGAGATTTAAATTTGTCTGTCAATGAAAACCTGTTCCTGCAGGCGTTTTAAACCTTCTTTGATCGCACGGGCCCTGGATTCCCCGATACCGTCGACTTCATCCAGTTCTTCGATGCTGGCCATCATTACGTTCGGCAGTTGGCGGAAACGCTCAACCAGATTATGAATAATGACGTTCGGCAGCCGCGGAATTTTGTTCAGCACCCTGTAGCCGCGTGGAGATACCAGGTCTTCCGAAGTAGCTGCCGCGGTCGGATATCCCAGCAGCCGGGTGATATGGTTGTCGTCGAGCAATTCGTCATCGGTAGAACGCTTGAGCCCCAGGATGATTTCACGAATCGCCTCGTCGCTGTCGTCTTTGGCATAGTCCTTGTACAACAGCCAGGCCTCTTCCTCCATATTGCTGACCAGCTCTTCCATCTGCATGCTGATCAGACGTCCTTCCGTGCCAAGCTCATTAATGAACCGTTTGATTTCCATTTTGATCCGAATCACCATCTCGACCCGCTGCATGACGTTTACCACTTCCGGAATGGTTACGAGTTCCTCGAATTCCGAAGCCGTCAGGTTCGTCAAAGTTTGATTCAGAACGGATCTGTATTTCTCCAGCGTCTGAATGGCCTGATTGGCCTTGGTCAGAATCACGCCGATCTCTTTCAGCGCATAACGAAGGCCACCCTGATACAGGGTAATGATGTTACGCCGCTGAGAGATGGAAACCACCAGCTTCCCGGTTTGCTTAGCGACCCGTTCGGCGGTGCGGTGGCGAATGCCGGTCTCCGAAGAAGCGATCGAGGAATCCGGGATCAACTGGGTATTGGCGTACAGAATTCTTTTCAGATCCTCGCTCAGAATAATCGCACCGTCCATTTTAGCAAGCTCATAAAGATAGTTCGGCGTGAAATCACAGTTGATCGAAAAACCGCCCTCCACGACTTCCATGACCTCCGGACTATATCCAACCACGATCAGTCCGCCGGTTTTGGCGCGAAGCACGTTTTCCAATCCGTCGCGAAAGGCAGTTCCCGGTGCGACGAGTCTGAGCAAATCGTTCATTTTCTCTATTTGAGTTGCTTCTTTCATCAATTAATGCCCCCTAATCTAACGCAACAGCTAGTGCATCTGCGACGGTATTTATTCCTACCAATTCTATACCCTGCGGTCCCTTCCACCCCTTCATGCTCTTCTCCGGCAAAATAACCCGTTTGAAGCCAAGCTTGGCAGCTTCTTTGACCCGCTGTTCCGCCCGAGACACCGCCCGGACCTCCCCGGTTAATCCCACTTCGCCAAACACGACATCGTAAGGTTTCGTCGGCATGTCGCGGAAGCTGGAAGCGATGCTGATCGCAATCGCGAGATCCACCGCCGGCTCATCCAGCTTTACGCCCCCGGCCAAATTAACGTAGGCGTCCTGGTTCTGCAGGAACATGCCCATCCGCTTCTCAAGCACGGCGATAATCAGACCCAAACGGTTATGATCGACGCCGGTTGCCATCCTGCGCGGGGAAGGGAAATGCGTCGAGGCGATCAGGGCCTGAAGCTCTACAAGCATCGGCCGTGTTCCCTCCATGCTGGCGACGACAGTCGATCCCGCCACGCCAAGCGGCCGCTCGGACAGGAACAGTTCCGACGGGTTCGCCACCTCGGCCAGCCCCGACTCGTTCATTTCGAAAATGCCAATTTCATTGGTCGAACCAAACCGGTTCTTTACGGCTCTAAGCAGCCGATAGGTATGATGACGCTCTCCTTCAAAATAAAGCACACAATCGACCATATGTTCAAGCAAGCGAGGTCCGGCAATGGCCCCCTCTTTGGTAACGTGGCCGACCAGCACCGTAGCGATTCCCTGTCCTTTAGCAATGCGCATGAATCGGGCTGTACATTCACGAACCTGTGAGACGCTGCCCGGCGCGCTCGTTACTTCCGGCAGATACACGGTCTGAATCGAATCGATCACGAGAAAATCCGGTTTTACGTTTTCGATAGCTTCCTCAATACCGTCCATGCTGCTTTCGCAAAGCACGAACAACTCGGAGGATAAAGTGCCCAGTCGTTCGGCCCGAAGCTTAGTCTGCCGGATGGATTCCTCCCCGGAAATATACAAGACCCTAAGCCCGGCACTCGCCATTTCATGGGAGGTCTGCAGCAGCAGTGTCGATTTTCCGATTCCGGGATCTCCGCCGACTAACACTAGGGATCCGGGAACTACACCTCCGCCAAGCACCCGATTCAGTTCGCCAATTCCGGTCAGAATACGGGGCTCCTGACTGCTCTCTATATTTATGATCGAAAGCGGCTTTTCTTTCGCATGAAATATCCCGGTGGAAATCCCCTGTGTCTTGACAACCTTTTCCACTTCTTCAACCATGGAATTCCAGGCGCCGCAGCCGGGGCATTTACCGTACCATTTTGGGGATTCGTAGCCGCATTCGGTGCAAAAAAACTTATGTTTGACTTTAACCATGTACCTCTCCTTCTCGCTGCTGCAAAATTCTGAAACTTTGCAGGGCCCACTCCATGTGGGGGAACACTCAAAGTTTACCATTCTTTAAGTTTTATCGTAAAGTCTTTTCACGGACGGTTTGACCCATCAAAACGGTGTTAAAAAGGCAGCCACAAAGCATCGCTTTGAGACTGCCTTACTATTTATCATCGGTAGGAATGGAAATGTTTTGAAGGGCCTACTTCGCCTTATCCATTTTCTCGTTCAAAAGCTCGGCGATTCCCGTATTGCGGGCCACCGTCGAATTGTTCAGGAACAGGACGTCCGTGACCGAGTGTTCTTTGACAAAGTCGATGATATTGCCGGTGTAATATCGCGGATCAACATAATATACCGTCTCGTAATGCGGAATGAGGAACGGAATAAAGGCATTCGCGTAAGAATCCTTGATAACCGCAATTTTTTTGCCGTTCTTGTTGCCGGTCGAAATTTCACCCCAAGGGAAATCCCCGCCCAAAAAGACGGCGTAAAAACCGATATCTTGTCTTGCAAAATTAGGATCGACAGCTTTTGGTTTCGCCAGCGCTTTGCCGCTGGTGGTGTGCTGAGTATAAGTGTATTTAACAAAAGGCGTATAGTAGGTAATCGTATCCGGATGGGCCTTCAGCTTAGCGTTGAGCGTAGCTTTGTAGGACGAACCCAGGTAGTCCTTAATTTTGCCGGTTTGATATTTGCTCAGAGAAACCGGCTCTTCGCCGATCGTTTTCATCATCTCGGTATAAGCATAATAGGCGCCCAGTGCGGTCCAGTGATGGTCGGTACGGAAGTACACGTCTTCTTTGCTGTGCTTATCCAATACATCGTAAGCGTCGATCTGCCCGATCTCGGGATCCAGCAATTCGTCAATATGGGCAAAGGCATCCTTCTGGGAATCGGACATCGCTTTGTATTTCTTGTCCGTTATGAATTCCGAGGAGGTCGGAGCCAGCAAAGAGTATACCTTAACCTTCGGATCAACCGATTTCTTGAACCGGTTCAAAGCATCCGCATACATTTCGGCCGCAGGCGCGGAATAGCTGAACAACGTAAACGCCTGATCCTTCAGAATCAAATACTTGGTCTGATCCGCCGTGCTCGCCTGCGTCTGGGTTCCGGCTGTTCCGGTAGCCGCCACTGAAGCGGGAACCGCATCTTTGCCGTTGCTTCCGCCATTCTTGTCGTTCAAGTTTTGGGCCATATTATCCCCGCCCTGTTCGATCAAAGTCGCTTCATTCGAATCGGGCAGGCCTTTTAATTTCATCAGATCCGTTCCTACTTGAACAAGAGAAGTCCGAAACGCAAAATTATCAGAGAAATAATTATCGAAATTACGCGTATATTCGCCTTTGAAGAAACTCTCCAAGGTAAATGCGGGTCTTTGCGTCAACTCACGCTGCTCAAGCTCGGATACCTTGGCGGAATGGGATTGGGAATATATCAAATTGACGATGCCGAAGCCGAAAATTAGCAGCAGGAACAACAGTAGATTGAGTTTGGGTTGATTCTTCATCTTCGCCCTCCACGTTAGAATCGATAATAAAGAAATGGATTATATGTGCTTCCGATAAGAAGAATCGTAGCGGTCACCAGAATGGCGACATTAAGCAGCTGCACCCCAACCAGATTTAAGCCTGATCCCAGCTTCGGATATTTTTGGCCCAGGGACTGGAATACCCACTTCATCAGAGGCGTACAGGCGATGATCGCGATAAAGAACAGCAATTCGTTTTCTCTAAAGTAGATTTGCAGTTCGGTCGTCGCAAATTCGCGATGATTTAGTCCGAACATGGTGAGAAGCGCCTTAACCGCTTGGGACAAGTCGGTAAAGTAGAACCACACCCAGCCGACCAGCATGGCCAACGTAGAGTATAAATGAGCGAAAACCTTTGGCACCTTGTCCAGCCATTTTTGCAGGAACTGCCGTTCCAGAAAAATCAGCAGTCCGAAGTAAAGCCCCCAAATGATGAAATTCCAGCTTGCTCCATGCCAGAATCCAGTAAGAAACCAGACGACAAACAAATTTCGCAAATAAAATTTGCGATTCCCGCCTAATGGGATGTACACGTAATCCCGGAAAAATCCGCCGAGAGACATGTTCCAACGGCGCCAGAACTCGGAAGCGGACTTTGAAATGTAAGGGTAGTTGAAGTTTTCACGCAGCGAAATCCCGAACATTTTGCCAAGGCCGATAGCCATGTCGGAGTACCCCGAGAAGTCAAAATAAATCTGCAGGGCAAATAAGGCGATCCCGAACCAGATGCCCAGAACCGTGGAAGAGTCGGAGCCCGGATTCAGCAGCAGCGCGGTCGACTCCCCGAGCAAGTTGGCGAAAATGACCTTCTTGCCAAGACCGATTAAAAACCGGGTAATCCCTTCGCTGAAGCCGGCTACCGTCACTTTAGGATTATCGATCTGCTGCTCGATGTCCGAATAGCGAATAATGGGACCCGCCACCAAGTGCGGGAAAAACGATACGTACAGCAATATTTTTTTAGGCGACTTCGGCGCTTTGATCGTTCCTTTGTAGACGTCGCTTAAGTAGCAAATGATTTCAAATGTAAAAAAGGAAATCCCGATCGGCAGCGTCACGGACGGAGCCGGCAGATGCAGCGGAAGTACCGCATTTAAATTTTCGACAAGAAACTTGGCATATTTGAAAAATCCCAAAATTCCGATGTTGATGAGGATGGCTACGATATATTGCGCTTTGGCCAGCCAAGTGCCTCTCGTTCGCTCGATTCCGAGCGCAAAAAAGTAGCCTATGATAGAGGCCAATAACAGCAATACGACCCATACCGGTTCGCCCCAGGCATAAAATACATAAGAAAAAGCAATAAGAACCCATGTCCGGTAGGAAGTATTTTTAATAGCAAAATAAGCGATCAATAGAATAGGCAAAAAAAGGTACAAAAAAAACAAACTCGAAAAAACCACTTTGGTGTCTCCCCTCAATGATACTGGCAATTCGGGCATGATCAAGCGTCACATGGCTTTAGAGCCACGCATCGATCATTACGAACCTCTTGCAGCGCTCCGGTGAACTGGATTCGCGAACCCTTATCTATGAAAAACCTCCTCTTTCTATCACGGCTCGCAGTTCACTGGACCTCTGCCCAGGCACCTGAAAAAAAGTATAAAGCTTATAGATCATATGTTCAAGAAGGTGAAGGTTGGGAATAAAGGAATCTGGAACTCCGGACTCCATTTTATACGGCAAACATTAACAACTCTTTAAGCAAAGTTTAACAAAAGCTTTCCAAGAAAGGGCCAAGCATCGAATAGACTTTGATCAAAACTAGCCATTTTTCGCACACAAAAAAATAGACTTCACCGGTCCGGAAAATGTTGCAGCAATCTGCTCTGCATCTCCGAGAGAAAGTGAAGTTCATTCTTCATCTCCAATGTATTATTTTATTCGACAAATAAGCTCATTTTCCTTCGAAGTCCCTTAAAAAAGAACTGAAGCGTTCCGAGACTTCTTGATAACTCACCGGTTTAATAAAAAGGCAAAAGAAAAACCCGCAGTATACTGCGGGTTTTTCTTGATTTGCTTTATATTCGCTTACTGATCGCATTACGCGTTTTTGACATAGGCTCCCGTTTTCGTCACAGTCAAGCTGCCGTTCTCTTCGTCGATTGTCAGCGAGTCGCCTTTCTTCACGTTGCCGGTAAGCAGTTCCTCGGACAAACGGTCCTCGATATGCTTTTGGATCGCCCGGCGAAGCGGACGAGCGCCGTAAGCGGGGTCGAAGCCTTCTTTGGCCAGAAATGCCTTCGCTTTGTCGGTCAATGTAAAGTCGACGTCGTATTCGTGCAGCCGTTTACGCAGCTCCTCGGACATCAGCGATACGATTTGGCTGATGTGAGATTCGTCCAGGGAGTGGAAGACGATAATTTCGTCGATCCGGTTCAGGAATTCCGGACGGAAGCTCTTCTTCAGCTCTTCCATCACTTTGCCCTTCATGTTCTCGTAATCGGCTCCGGAATCTTGCACAGCCGTGAAGCCAAGCCGCGTATTGCGCTTGATCGCTTCGGCTCCCACGTTGGAAGTCAGAATAATCAGGGTGTTGCGGAAATCGACTACCCGGCCTTTCGAATCCGTCAAGCGTCCATCCTCCAGCACTTGGAGCAAGATGTTGAACACTTCAGGATGGGCTTTCTCGATTTCATCGAGCAATACGACGGAGTAAGGCTTGCGGCGTACTTTTTCGGTAAGCTGTCCGCCTTCTTCGTAACCTACATATCCCGGAGGCGCCCCGACCAGACGGGCCGTGGAATGTTTCTCCATGTACTCGGACATATCGATACGGATTACCGCGTTTTCATCGCCAAACATAGACTCGGCGAGCGCCCGGGCAAGTTCGGTTTTCCCGACCCCGGTCGGGCCCAAGAAAACGAAAGAGCCCATCGGCCGTTTCGGATCTTTCAGACCCGCACGCGCCCGGCGAATCGCCCGGCTGACCGCTTTGACGGCTTCTTCTTGGCCGATGACGCGTCCATGCAGGATCTGTTCCATATTGAGCAAACGTTCGGTTTCTTCTTCCTTCAGCTTGTTGACGGGAATTCCCGTCCAGCTGGCTACAACCTGAGCGATATCTTCAGGAGTAACTTCGGAATCAGTCCGTCCTTGTTTTTCTTTCCATTGGTTTTTCGTAACGTCAAGCTCTTCGCGAATCTTCTGTTCGGTATCGCGCAGTGCCGCCGCTTTCTCAAATTCCTGACTTTGTACGGCCGCGTCCTTCTCCTTACGGATGTCCTCCAGACGATTCTCAAGCTGTTTCAAATTCGGTGGTACCGTATAGGAGTTAAGCCTTACTTTGGAGCCCGCCTCGTCAATCAGGTCGATTGCTTTGTCAGGCAGAAAGCGGTCCTGGATGTACCGATCGGACAGTTTTACGGCTTGCTCGATGGCTTCATCCGTAATCTTCACGCGATGGTGGGCTTCATAGCGGTCACGAAGACCGTGCAGAATTAGGATTGCTTCTTCCACGGAAGGCTGATCTACCGTAATCGGTTGGAAACGACGTTCTAAAGCGGCATCCTTCTCAATGTATTTGCGGTATTCGTCAAGCGTTGTTGCCCCGATGCACTGCAGTTCGCCGCGAGCCAGCGCCGGTTTAAGGATATTGGAAGCGTCGATGGCTCCTTCCGCTCCGCCTGCGCCGATCAGGGTATGCAGTTCGTCAATAAAGAGGATAATGTTCCCGGCTTGGCGGATTTCATCCATGATTTTCTTCAGGCGGTCTTCAAATTCACCACGATATTTCGTCCCCGCTACCACCGACCCCATATCGAGAGTCATGACGCGTTTGTCACGAAGCGTTTCGGGAATTTCGTTATTGATGATTTTTTGCGCCAGGCCTTCGGCAATCGCCGTCTTCCCGACTCCAGGCTCCCCGATGAGTACCGGGTTGTTTTTGGTCCGGCGGCTCAAGACCTGAATGACCCGTTCGATTTCTTTGCTTCTGCCGATGACCGGATCCAGGTTGCCTTCTTTGGCCGATGCCGTCAAATCACGGGCCAAACTGTCCAGTGTCGGCGTGTTTACATTGGCCGGAGCTCCGTTGTGGCTCGAAACCGCCTCGCTGCTGCCGAGCAGCTGCAAGACTTGCTGGCGGGCTTTGTTCAGGCTGATGCCCAGGTTGTTAAGTACGCGCGCCGCCACGCCTTCTCCTTCACGAATGAGGCCAAGCAAAATGTGCTCGGTTCCCACGTAAGTATGACCCAGCTTGCGGGCTTCGTCCATGGACAGCTCGATGACCTTTTTGGCGCGCGGCGTATAAGCGATATTCGTAGGCTGCTCTTGCCCGCGACCGATCAGCGTTTCGACTTCATCCTGTATTTTTTCAAGACCTAAACCAAGACCAATCAACGCTTTGGCAGCAATGCCTTCTCCCTCGCGAATGAGTCCGAGTAAAACATGTTCCGTCCCGATATTATTGTGTCCCAATCTAACGGCTTCTTCTTGGGCCAATGCCAAAACCTTCTGCGCACGTTCCGTAAATCTTCCAAACATCATCTTCTCCTACACCTCCATGGTTGATCTATTGCCATAGGCAGCGGCAGTCTTCTCTGCCGACCATCCTATACTTTCAATTACTGATTTTTTCGCGGATCAGCTTTGCACGGTACATATCCCGTTCACTTGGGGACATGCTCTCGTTGAATTTCTTCTGCAAAAAACCTGGCTGCGTCATCACGTTCAATTCATTTAGAGCTTGAGTGGATAATGTGTCGATCAACCCCAGATCCACGCCCAGACGGACGTCGGATAACCGCTGAGCGGCCTCCTTCGAGTCGATGATCGCCGCATGCGATAATATCCCATAAGAACGCATAACCCGGTCGGTCATCCGAAGGCGTGATTCCCCGAGCAGCTTTTCTCTGGCTGTTTTCTCGTGCTCGATAATTTGCAGGACAACCCCGTACAAATTCTCGATAATCTCCTCTTCGCTTTGTCCCAGTGTAATCTGATTTGAAATTTGAAACAAGTTCCCCAGCGATTCACTGCCTTCGCCGTAAATTCCGCGGACCGTCAGCCCTACCTGCGATACCGCCGACAGGATGCGGTTGATTTGCTGTGTCAATACAAGCGCCGGCAGATGCATCATCACGGAGGCTCTGAGTCCGGTGCCGACATTGGTCGGACAGCTGGTCAAAAAGCCACGGTGGGCGTCAAATGCAAAATCCACATGCTCCTCGAAAATATCATCGATGGCAGTCGCCTTTTCCCAAGCTTCCTCAACCTGGAAGCCCGGATACAAACACTGAATTCGCAAATGATCCTCTTCATTAATCATGATGCTTAGACTTTCGTCTTCACTAATAAAGACCGCTCCGCTTCTGGACTCGCCGGCCAAATTCGGGCTGATGAGGTGTTTTTCCACCAACACTCTTTTGTCGAGCTCATCCAAATCGGACATAAGCACCGGGTATAGCTCGCCGTAGGATTTAATCCGCTCATCATTCAGCACTTCCTCCAGCTGCTTAAGCACCTCTTCAGACTGCTTATTGGTGGCCAGCATCGGGAAAGGCTGCTCCATGAGGTTGCGGGCAATTCTTACCCGGCTGCTGATCACGATATCGGATTCATGGCCTCCGCGGCTCATCCATTCGCTTAGCGGTTGTTCTGTAAACCGGAGATTTTGCATCGCATATTCCTCCTACTCTGCGGAAATGTTCTTCTCAAGCTCGCGGATCTGATCCCGAAGCGCGGCGGCTTCCTCAAACTCTTCATGAACAATCCGGTACTGCAGCTCGCGGCGAAGATCGTCGAGTTTGCGTTTGACCTGAATATGGCCGCCGGTCCGCTTGGGAACTTTCCCTACGTGAACCGTGTTGCCATGCACTCTTTTGAAAAGAGGATCCAAACGGTCATTAAAATATTTATAACAGGAGCTGCAGCCGAAGCGCCCGATTTTGCTGAACTGCGAATAGGTCATTCCGCAAACTTCACATCGCAGACCTTCAGGGTTTTTCACCCCGGAAACCTGGCCTTTGCTCGAGGGATTAAAGTCAAGAAAACCCGAAAGCAAATTGTGAATCGAGAAGCCGCCCGAGGTGCCGGGAATCAGCTCCCCTTTTTCTCTGGCGCAGGATTCGCAAATGTGAAACTCCGTTTTTTCCCCATTCACAATCTTGGTGAAGTGCAAAGTCGCGGGTCGCTTGCCGCATTCTTGACATTGCATAGGTGTGTGTCCCTCCTCCATGGGTAGACTATTTAACCCAATAAAGAAATCAGCATGGCCTTCATCATTCTCGCCCGAACCTGATCGCGGTAAGGAAGTTTGATCATCAGGGTTTCCCTGGATATGGCGGCTCGCATCAGCGCGGCCTCCCGGCGGCTCAGAAAACGAGCTTCTTCCAGCCTGTAAATAAGTCCTTCAGCTGCAGTCTGCCCAATCTCGTCGCCGATGGTTTCGTGCAAGTGGGTATGCAACGACGTCGGTCCCGGCAACTCAATCCGCCGGATTCGAACGTAACCGCCGCCTCCCCTTTTACTTTCCACCAGATACCCTTTTTCCAGAGTAAACCTTGTGCTGATGACGTAATTGATTTGCGACGGTACACAGGAGAATTGATCGGCCAGATCATTTCGCTGAATTTCCACCGCTCCTTCGGGACTTTCATGCAGAATACTCTTGAGATATTGTTCAATGATATCGGAGATATTTCGCATCACTCATCCTCCAGTTGCTTAAAACATAAAGTCTGCAGAAAAATCGAAAACATCAAACTCCAGTGGTAGAAGCCGATAAATTAATGATTATTCTGCCATTGTTGACTTTGACTTTCTTTGACTTTATTTTTATTATACCATATTTTAATCTTTTGCCAAGGGGAACTCCATTCAAATTCAGTGTGAACGAGCCGGAGTCAAAATATTCCCCTGAGCTGCTTTTCCCCTGACTACCGCGTTCAGGTTTTGAATTCTTAGGATATGCAGTTATTTAGATTTAGGTTAATACCATCTTCACCCAAAAATCAAGAAGCTGCATAAAGAAGATAATTACTCAAAGTCTTACTGTTGGTGCTCCCATCTTATTGCCTTCCGCTAATGCTCAGCAACCTAAGAAACCCTTCTATATTCCGGCAAAAGTGCAGTTATTTCACTCAATTAACCCCACTCTTCGCAAAATACCTGCAAAAGTGCAGGCTTTGAACGTGTAATGCAGCCATTGAGGGCATATTCGGCTCAAAAAAATGCACTTCTGCAGGTTCTTGCGTCCAACCCTGCGATGAAGCCGGAAATGCCTGCACTTTTGCAGGCTTTTATCTACGCAGTAGAAATAAGTGGCCCGGAAGTACAAAAAAAGCACCACCGAATATCGGCAGTGCTCTTTACATCGGCAGTGCTCTTTCTCTGTTGCTTGGCGGCGTTCTACCTTCTAGAACCCTTCGGTCCAAGTGACCCATCGGTTTCCACAACAAGGGTGCATAAACGAAAAGTAGTCAAGATACCTAGGTACCTGCCGACTTCCAAGCAAATGTTGCATAAAATGCATCATTTTTGACCGCAAGAGGGAGTTGCAGCCCATTATGTTGTAGAAAATACAACATATTAGACAAGGGTCGGGCTAAAATGACCTTTAAGCCTAAAATTGCTGCACAAAATGCAACATTTGAGCCGTTTAGCCAATCCATGGCCTGGATTATTGCATGAAATACAACATTTCTTCTCGACTGGCCA
>NZ_JBKFGG010000042.1:0-257 GCF_056171975.1 Paenibacillus terrisolis
CTTTAAGCCTAAAATTGCTGCACAAAATGCAACATTTGAGCCGTTTAGCCAATCCATGGCCTGGATTATTGCATGAAATACAACATTTCTTCTCGACTGGCCAAGTACATCTCATATTACTTCGTTACGTCTTAGCATCTAAATTCGTATTCAACACACCTGGACACACAAAAGAGCACCGCCGAATATCGGCAGTGCTCTTTCTCTCTTGCTTGGCGGCGTCCTACTCTCCCAGGACCCTTCGGTCCAAGTACCAT
>NZ_JBKFGG010000043.1:0-64224 GCF_056171975.1 Paenibacillus terrisolis
TTGAATTAACTCCAAATCATCCCGTTAATTCAGCCGTAACCGGGTCTAACACACTAACTAACTCCATTTCCTCCAGCTAAATTTGCGGAATCGGCGCTGCATAGCCCTTTTCCTGAAAAATAGCTGGAGGTTTTCCATTTAGTTGGAGCGAAATGTCCGATTCGGCGAGATTAGCAGTACTTTTTCCCGTTAAATGACCTCTCACCACGCACACAACAAACAAATGGCCAACAGATCGGCATCTGGTTTGAATTAACTCCCAATCATCCCGTTAATTCAGCCGTAACCGGGTCTAACACACTAACTAACTCCATTTCCTCCAGCTAAATTAGCGGAATCGGCGCTTCACCACCCGTTTTCCGAGAAATAGCTGGAGGTTTTCCATTTAGTTGGAGCGAAATGTCCGATTCGGCGAGATTAGCAGTACTTTTTCCCGTTAGGTTACCTATCTTACCTCACAAAACAACAAACAAAAGAACCTATCCCAAAGGATAGGTTCTTTCTATATTTACCGTTGTGCATGCAAAGGTAATATTATTTGAATACGTTAAGCTCGACAATCGACCACCATTTCGGGGCGGAGCCGGTTTGCACGATTTTGATGTATCGTGCGGTTTGCGTCGGGAATGCCGCGGCAGTTATGCCGTAATTCCCAACCCCGCTGGCCACCGCGTCGCTCCACGCTGCTCCGTCTTCGGAGACATAGATGGCGTAACCGCGCGTGTAATCCTCCGAAAACGCGCCGGAGTCAAGCTCAACACGGCTGAAGCTTTGCAGGCTGCCGAGGTCCAGCTCAATCCATTGGCCATCCGCTTGATCGTGGCCGGACGACCAACGGGTATCGCGGTTGCTGTCCAAC
Organism: Paenibacillus terrisolis; assembly: GCF_056171975.1. Classification (NCBI taxonomy): domain Bacteria; kingdom Bacillati; phylum Bacillota; class Bacilli; order Caryophanales; family Paenibacillaceae; genus Paenibacillus; species Paenibacillus terrisolis. The sequence goes on from NZ_JBKFGG010000043.1 coordinate 860, forward strand.
ATTTTCGAAGGCGCTTCGCTGGCATTGGTCGAAGATGTCGTAATGTTCCAGTTCGATTGATCCAGTACGGCGCCCAGGCTGTCGTCAGGCTGTCCAGGAAGATCCGGACCCGAAACGGAAGCATAAACGTTAAACTCGGCAATCGACCACCAGTTGGATACCGATTCGGTTTGAACCACCCGGATGTACCGCGCCGTTTGCGTCGGGAACGTCGACAGGAGGTCCTGGCCGTTTCCGCGGGCGCCGGCAACCGGCTGTCCAAAGTCGATGCCGTCTTTCGAGACGTACACGAGATAACCATGCGCATAGTCATTACGGCTGCCGGCCGCGGCCATGCGGATTTGATCAAAGGATTGCTCGCTGCCCAGATCGACCTGAATCCATTGGCCTTCCTTTTGAGCCTTCCCTGTGGACCAACGGGAATTCAAATCGCCGTCAATCATTTGGGAAGCCGGATCGCCTCCCGCCGAGTCGGATGCTTCCAAGGTCCAGTCTTCGCGGGACAAGGCTTGTAGTTTGCCGGTCCCGTTATCGAACAAGTTCAGCTCGCCAATCGACCACCAATGCGATTCTTTGGCGGTTTGCACCACTTTCAAATAACGAACTTGCTGTTCCGGGAACGAAACCAACGTGGTTCCCATGTTGCCTGCGCCTTTAGCGATAGCTTCGCCCCACGTCACGCCGTCATTGGAAGTGTAGACCTGATATCCGTGGGCAAAATCGTCCCTGAAGTTCTCGGAATCCATTTCGAGCGTATCGAAGACTTGGGGCTCGCCCAAATCCACTTGCAGCCATTGACCTGTTGTTTGTTCATGGCTGGTCGTCCAGCGCGTCTCGTTATTGCCGTCAATCAGGTTTGCGGCGTTATCGGCATTATTCGATGCGGTGCCGGTAACTGTCCAGTTAGTGCGATCCAATTTGACCGTATTTGCATCCGGATACGTTCCGTCCCAAGGGCCAGTGCTTCCTTGGTCAGGATCGGTGCCCGGTTCCGGTTTCGGATCTTCACCCGGTTTCGGATCTTCGCCTGGCTGCGGGTCCTTCGGTGGAGTTCCGCCGCCGGTTGGATCCTGAGGCGCATCATCGCTGAACAGAGCCAGCTTCAGTTCCGTAATCGACCACCAGTTTGAAGCTTCGCCTGTTTGCACGATACGGACGTATTGCGCTTTTTGTGCCGGAAACGTTACAACATTGCTTTGCGAATTTCCTACGCCGCTTGCAACCGGGCTAGTCCACTCCACGCCGTCGTTCGACACGAGGATGTCATATCCATGAGCGTAGTCGCCGTAGCTGCCTCCGGAGTTCATAAAGATCGTATCGAAGGCTTGCGGTTCGCCCAAGTCCGCTTGCAGCCATTGTCCGTTGGCTTGCGGTTTTTCGGAAGTCCAGCGAGTGCTGGCGTCCCCGTCAATCATATTGTTAAGCGCTTTGCTTGAAATGTTGTCGGAAGCCGTAATCTTCCAGCCGGTACGGTCCAGATAAGCGCCGCCCTGGTTGGAATCGTCAGGCACCGGAGCCGTAACTTTCGTCGGATCAACCGCTACCAGCGCCTTCGGCTGAACCGTTGTTGAACCGGTTACCCCTGCTTCGTTGTAGAACGTGATCGTCTTCTCGCTATCGGTCGGGTTCCATACTTGAGCCGTGTATTGTCCGTCTTTGTTGTACACGGTAACCGCCGGGTCATCGGCCCAAATATCGGTCGTGCGGTTGCCCAAGGTAGCCATGCTGTGAACGAACCAATAGGCGTTGAACACTTCGTTTTGCTGCATGACGGAGGCGTCCCATTTGGCCAGGACCGCTTCAGGATCGCTCAGCGATTCGAACGGCCAAATGATATGCTGCCAAGTATCTTCCGTTCCGCCATAATCTTTCACCAAACCATTGTACAATTCCGCTGCCTTGCTCGGATCCTTACCGTAGTAAGTCACCCATTCGGCCGGCGGCAGCAGGTGAATGCCGTAAATATGCTGCGGATTGTTCGAGAAAAAGGTTCCGTACAAATAAGCGCTGCCGTATACTTGCCCTACAACCGAGTGTTGATAGCCCGGCAGCCAGTTGTCATGGTCATAGTTGAACCAGTATTGTTCGATCGCCTTTTCTTCGGTTGTGAAGCCCCAGATGCCTGCGTCGCGGTACGTATTGTTACCGGTCACCATGCCCCACATATATTCGCCAACCCAGCCGAAGAGCGCTTCACCGGCGGCTTCCTGGTTGTTCCCGCTCCGGTTGTCGGCGTAACCGCCGGCCCAGGAGTGGCCTTCATACGGATCGAAGTTGCGGAACCAAGGGAACTCGCTGTCCGTTTTGGACGGGTTCGCATAGTCCCGAATGAGCACTTCGACCATATCGCCGTATTGATTGCGGAAATCTTCATCGTAAGTCGCCAGAACGGCGGATGCAAATACATAATAGCCATACGTGAAGTGATGGTCCGTAAGGCCCGTATTCACGCCGAATCCGCTCGCGAACGGGAACACGGAGCCCCAATCCGTCGAGTAATGGAAGTAATACGAATGATTCGGTTCATCCGGTGAGTACGTATACCAGTCCGTCAAAATCGTTCTCAGCTTGCTGAGATAATTCTCTTTTCTTTCCGTATCGCCGATTTGATCGCTGATGATGGCCCCAAGCGCCAGCGGATGAAGCTTTTTGCCTTGCCAGTACGGGTCGGTGACCATAAAGTTTTGAGCCACATCCGCGTCCAGCGAATCCAAGTAAGCAGTCATCTGCGCCCGCGAATACGTCGGATCGTTAGGCTCGACGAATTGCGGAATGATGCCGTAAAAACGATCGCTTGTCGTGAACTCGTTTCCTTCATGCACTTTCAGCGTTCCGCGGATCGACGGATACGCGAGCTGCGTCAGCGTGGAAGAGGAAATCTTCCATTGATGCGGCAGCAGCGCCATCAGCGTGTCCGAGGAGAAGCCCGGACGCTTCACATCCGTTACTGTATGGAAGTTCGTCGTCACGATGGAAGAGGTTTGATCATAGTTGTAGCTAACTTCCGTATCGGCTACAAAAGCGTACGCATGCTGATAGAAATAACTTAAGTCCGCGCTCGACGTCAAGGTCCCGACGGACAGGTACTGCTCGCTGCCCGCGAATTTAACTTTGAGCGTATTCCCCAGCTTCGTAAATACCGTACCTTCCGGAGCGTAAATTCCGTAGTCCTTCGTAAAGGTTTGCGGTTGAGGCGCGTGATCCTTGTTGACGACTTCAATCCCGATATGGTCGCCGGTCAAGGTTGCTTCTTCGCCTTCCAGGATACTTTGGTTATTGTCGTCAAACAGCCGGGTGATCACCGGAGATTGAATCAAAACGGTATCCGATTCGAACGTGTTGTATAGGAACGGCGAACCTTTTACAAACGTGGTGCTCATCTTCCGCGTATCGTCATCGCTCAGCACAACGCTCGCGGAATAGTCGCCGTAACCCGAGATTTTCGTTGTCAGCGAAGTCGGATTAACGTTGCTTGGCATGATGTACAAGTCCGGATCGCCATCAGCGTCCATAGACCCGCCATCCGCCGATGTATATCCTGCGCCCGGGTTCTGAATGGCAAGACCTTGCTTCGTATATCTGTTCTTGAACGGCAGGGTAATCAAGCTGTCACCGTTCCCCATGTTCGAGATCAGAATCGATTGCCACCAGTCATTGGATGGAATCGGCGCTTCCACGTCATCGGTTTTGTATTTCGGGTTTTTCGGTTCCAACTGCGTGATGTCGTTGATCTCATAGCTGCCTGCCCCTACCGAAACGGTGGAAGGCGTCGGAATTGCCGGGATGTCATAGACCGGCTGATCGTCGCCATCCCGGTACGGATATACCTCCAACTCAAACAAGGAGTATCCGTTGTCGCTGCCGCGGGCAATGCCGTTTACTTTAACATAACGGCCGTTCGCGTATAGCGGGATCGTCTCTTTGCCGCCGGAGCCTTTGAGCTGCCGGTACACGGTCGTCCAATTGGAAGCGTCGTCGGAGACCTGAATATCATAGGCCCGTCCGTAAGCCGCTTCCCAGTTCAGAACGACGCGGCCGATCGTATATGATTGCCCGAGGTCGGTGTAAATCCACTGCGTGTCGTTATGTCTGGACGACCAACGCGTGTTCGAATTGCCGTCGGTCGCGTTTGCCGCCAAATAATTGGCAGGTTCCAAATCCGCTTTCTCCTCGTTCTCTTGAGAAGAAACAGTTACCGGCTGGTTCAAGGCAACGTTCGGAACTTCCGGTTTTGGCGGAGGATTAACGCCTCCGGTACCGTAAACGCCAAACTCATAGATGGACACGCCATATGCCGTTTGTGCGCGTTCCGTGCTGTAAATCCGCACATAGCGGCCTTTCCCGGAGACGGCCAAGTCGCTGATGCCGCCCTTGTTCTCCTTCGTGGAGTAGATGGAATCCCACTTTACTTCGTTGTCGGAGACCTGAATTTCAAATGCTTTCGAATAAGCGTTCTCCCAGTTAATTGTAACCCGGGAGATCGAAGCGCTTGCCCCGAGATCCACGTAAATCCATTGAGGGTCCTTTTTCCATACGCTCTCCCAACGGGTGTGAAGATCGCCGTCAACAACCAAATCAGGCGTGTTGTTGTCCTGCGTCGAAGACGCAAAAGCGGGACGATTGAGCGACAAAAGGTAATCCCCTTCCGCCGCGCTTGCCTTCCCGTTTCCTATGTACGGAAAAAAAGACAACACCAAGCTAAAAATCAAAAAGCCATGAAGCCATTTGCGGATGCTGCCCGATTTTCTGGATAAACCGTTCATCATACTGTTACGTTTCCTCCTCGCATCATTTGCGTAATGATTATATTTATGAAAAAAGTCCTTATTTTCTCTCTTCTCTCCTCTTCTGCTCCCTCCATTCCAAAATTTGGCGCATGTAGTTTATCGGTCGAATTTTGCCGATTGTTATATTTTCCCTTTCCTAAAATGTAAAAATAATACTGTTGACCTAGCGAGTGGGCAATAAGTAGGGATATCCTCTTTTGCCCGGACAGGATTCAGGGAGTACGACACCTTTCAAATGTAAATTTTTTCCTCAAAAAAGAGAGCCTCCGGGCTCATAGGCCCAGGGACTCTCCTTCAAAAGTAGGAACAACTCGCCATATGATCGGGTCAAGATCAGGGGAGTTGCATTTTTTTCACTTGTTTCACGCCGGAACGCTTCTGCCGAGTCGCGTTCGAAGACCACCTGGCTCTCATCCAATGGTACAGGTTTCCGGTAAGAAGTCCGATAAACAGATACATCAATCCGCCGAATTGCCCGTAAATGGCCGTTCCCGTCAAAGCGACAAGCGTACCGAAAAAGATTTGATCTTTCGTTTTGGCCGGCGACGTAGGCGGGTCGGTCAGCATAAAAAATCCGAAAAACAAGGTAGCGTTCACAAACGGGGATCGGAGCCCGTCAAAAGCATCGGCTGCGCCGAACAGTCCCAGCAGGGGAAGAAGCAGAAACGACGTTCCCAGGAAAGCAAATACCTGAGCGTACTTATTGATGCGATTCGTTACGGCGTAACCGCCAATGAGCAGCAGCAAAACCGTCCAGGCCGGAAGGTCGCCGAACGCCCCCCACCAGCTTTGCCCGGGATCGAAAAGAATGATCGAGAGCAATAGTCCCAGCGCAGCCGGGTTAAAAACGGGTTTCTTCTTATAAGTGAACAAATGCTTGGACAGGATGGCTAAGGCCGCCGTACCTGCCGTAATGTACCAAGCGCTCGCCGTGCTCAGCACAAGGGCAATGATTAGTCCGGTAATGACGGTTCCGTCCGGCATGATTTTTGATTTTCGTTTGATGAGGCTTAAAGCTACGTCTACGATCAAACCGGTGCCAACCGCAAGCATGGCGTTGATCATCCCGCCGATATCGCGCAGCATCCAGGACGCAAACAGCAAATATACCAGCATGGTAACGGCGACATAGCCCTTAGGTGATTTAATCCATTGTTTGATGGTCATTGCCCATCCCTCCTACTCTTATGATTCGTAAATCGGAAGTGATCGCGACGGCCTGCAATTCCGCCTGCCGGATCAGATCCATCCCTTCGCCCGGCCCCAAGACAAACGCCGCGGTAGAGCAAGCGTCGGCCAGCATGGCATACGGAGCGATAACGCTGAGACTGACCCAATCGTTCCGCGAAAGTCCCGTCCGGGGATCGATGAGATGATGCATACCGGCTTCTTTCTCGCTCTTCCGCTCATAGCTTCCCGACGTGCAGATTGCCGCGTTCGTCAGCTTGATTAGATCGATGATCTCCGTTTTACGCTCGGGATGGCGAATGCCGATTTCCCAAGGTTTGCCCGCCTCATCGTATCCTCCGGCATATAAATCGCCGCCCGCATTGATCAGAAAACCGGGAAAGTCCCGAAGCTCACCCGCAGCCAAATCGATGGCGAACCCTTTGGCAACGGCTCCCAAATCGATGACGAGCGGTTTCTTCAGCAATATCGTCCGGCGAGTTTCGTCAAGCCCGATATCAAGAAAAGACACCTCTTCAGCCGAGGGGCTGTTCATAACGGCACCCGTTAAAAAATGGCGGTTGAAGCCCTGCTTCTCCAGCCTTTTGCCGACGGTCGGATCAAAAGCTCCTTCCGTATGCGCCGCCATCTCCACGGCGAACCTCAATGGTTCGAACAGAACCGGGCTGACCTGCACCGGAATGCCCGGATTCCGGCAGGCCTGCATCAGTTCGCTATCCGGGTTAAAACGGCTGCAAGCGTCTTCCACTTTGCGGAATGCGGCAAAAGCCCGATTGATGCATAGCTCCGCCTTCTCATCCGTTATCCCCGCACCCGGGACCACCTCAATATCCACCGTCGTATCCATATACAGCTTCGTTTTTCTCATGACCGCAGGTTCCGGGCTTGCGTCAGCGCATCCCGGACGGCATCCTCAAAAGCCCGGGTGCTGTAAGTGGCGCCGGACACATTGCCGACTTTGGCGCTTTGCTGCTGTATCACATCCGCAGGCAAGCCCGCAATGTCGCTCTCCGGATAACGCATTCCGTAATCGCTGACGTCCACTTCGGTGATTTTGTCGTTTTGAATCGTAACATTCACTTGAATTGACCCGCGCCGATTCGAGCCCATCCCTGTGTAGGTGCCGTCTTTATATATACTTTGAGTTTGAATCGCGCTTTGGCTTGGTTTCGCGTCTTGGGTTGGCGCAGCCACCCGAGGAATGCCGGCCGCCGCCACCGGCTGCGCCGCTTGCCCGCTCCGGGCCTCCGTGTCCGTCGCATATAGCCCGGCCGCGTAAACCGCCGCAATGGCTGCCGAGCATAAAGCCACCCATTTTTTGTTCATTTTTGCCACGTAAATCCCTCCATCCAGCTTCGGAAATAATGGCTCCCCCTCCGGTGACTTTTAGTATAAAACCGGATTATTTAAATTTTCTTAAAAAGCGGGCTTCTGATAAAATGACCTGTAAGGGAAAGGCGGGAATTAGCGATGCGAGTATTGGTAGTGGAAGACGACATTTCTTTGCTCCGCGTGATCCGTGATATTTTCGAAAGCGAAGGCTTTGTGACCGATGGGGCGGAAAACGGGGAAGACGGCTATTATTTGGCTGAGCAGGCGATTTTTGATTTGATCATTCTCGATGTCATGCTTCCGGAAATGAACGGCGTGGACATCGTCAAAAAATTGCGGGGCCATTCCCAAACGGTTCCGATCATCCTTGTCACCGCCAAAGATGCGGTTGATGACCGCGTGGCCGGACTGGACGCGGGAGCGGACGATTATGTGACGAAGCCTTTTGCGGTTTCCGAATTATTGGCGCGAACCCGCGCCGTCTTGAGAAGAAAAGGCACGCTGGGGCAAGAGGGGGAGCTTGCCTGCGGTCCCGTCCGGCTGGTACCGTCCTTGAGGGAAGCTTTTCACGAGGATACGCCGCTTCATTTAACCGCGACGGAGTATGCCCTTCTGGAATTCTTCCTGTGCAACAAGGACCAAATTCTAACCCGCGAACAGATTTTCGACCGGATATGGGGGTTTAATTCCGATTCCGCCACGACCGCCGTGGACGTATACATTCACCATCTTCGCAAAAAGCTTGCCGCTAACGGGGCGGAGTCCATTGTGCGGACGGTTCGGGGCATCGGTTATATTTGCAAGGGTGACGCCCATGTTCAATAGCACCCGCAGAAGGCTGGCTATACTGAATACCGCCGTTTTTTTGCTGATTCTCGCGGTTCTGGGAACATTGTTGTACGCGCATATGCACTACCGGCTGGTTCGGGAGGTCGACGAGAGCCTAACGAAGGCCAAACACCGGGTGGAATCCTATCACAACCTGTCGGAGTGGCTGCGGTCCGATCATCCCGATCCCGAGCAGGACGACAGGACCATCTATTTGTTCTGGGATGCGGAAGGGCGGCTGGTTGAGCAGTTTCCGCAGCAGTCGCTTCCTTTGGAAGAGGCGGGTCGACTTAAAAACGCTGCAAAAGCCGCCTCCCCCGGAAACCGGGAGGTTGGAGGCCGCAATTATCGCGTCCTGGAATTTCCGAAATACGATACCCTGGATTCGCGCCAAATCGTCTCGGTCAGCGTCATCCGCAGCCTGGAGGACGTGAACCATACGCTGCGTTCCCTCTTGCGCGATCTTACAATGGGGATGGCCGCCGGGGCGGTTATCTCCATTGTGGCCGGGCTGTTTCTGGCCGGGCGGGCGCTTGTGCCCATCCGGAATTCCTGGGACAAACAGCAGCGGTTTGTCGCCGACGCTTCCCATGAGCTGCGCACGCCAACCGCGATCATCCAGGCGCAGACGGAAATGCTGCTGCGCCATCCCGATCGTTCTATTGAAGAGGAGAGTCCGCACATTGCCGAGATCCTCAAGGAAAGCAAGCGGATGAGCCGGCTGCTGGACGACCTGCTGACGCTGGCTCGCTCCGACTCGAACCGGCTCCAAATCCAGCCGGCCGATTTTGCGCTGGATGCCTTGATTCGCGAGCTGACGGGCCATTTCCGGCTGCTCGCCGGAACGAAAGGCGTCGAAATCGAAAGCAAGTGTGAGGCGCCTTTGATTCTTTGGGGCGATGAGGGCCGGATTCGCCAGCTGATGATCATTCTTTTGGAAAATGCCCTGAAATACACACCCGAAGGCGGACGGATCAAGGTGGAGAGCAAATACGTGCCGCATTCCGTCTGCATCCGCGTCTCCGACAGCGGCAGCGGCATCGCCGAAGCGGACCTGCCTTACATTTTCGAGCGGTTCTACCGCGGGGATAAAGTCAGATCAAGGGCGGAAGGCGGAACGGGACTCGGGCTGTCGATCGCCAAGTGGATCGTGGATGTGCATGGCGGGAGCATACGGGTCGAATCGGCCCTCAACCGCGGCACGCAAATCGAGCTGTTTTTTCCGAGAAAAAAACGAACGCCCCCGGATTTTCCCAGTGCATGATGAAGGTGAAAAAAAACGCATGCTGTGCTACAATACTGGAATGTTAAAGGGAAATCGTTTAGGAGGGTATTTGAATCGCCATGCTAATTATGGGTATCGCCGGCGGCACCGGTTCCGGGAAAACAACCGTAGCCCGTTCCGTCATTGAGCAGCTTGGATCAGATAAAGTTACATTCATATCACAGGATAATTACTATAAGGACCAATCGCATCTGGGCATGTCCGAACGCGAACTAACGAACTACGATCACCCTTTCGCCTTTGACAATGAACTGCTTGTAGAGCATCTCTCCGTGCTTAAGGACGGACAAGCCGCTTTCGCGCCGGTTTACGACTTCACGATTCATACCAGATCCTCCGACAAAAACGTCGAATTGAAGCCGAATAATATCGTTATCGTGGAAGGTTTATTCGTATTGTACGACGAAAAGCTCCGCAGTCTTCTCGATATCAAAGTGTTCGTGGATACGGATTCCGACGTCCGCATTCTCCGCCGCGTGCTGCGGGATATGGAGGAACGGGGACGCTCCATTCATTCGATCCACCAGCAATATCTGGCTACGGTGAAGCCGATGCATGAAGCGTTTATCGAGCCGTCCAAGAAATACGCCGATCTGATCATTCCGGAAGGCGGGCATAATGAAGTCGGCATTCAAATGCTGACGATTCTGACGGAAAAGTATCTGACCGCCGGGAAGAAGCCGGTTTGATCGAATATACGATCAGGAGTAAACAAAAAGAGGCACCGCTGCATTAAAATGCAGCCGGTGCCTCTTTTGCTGTCAGAAGAAAATAAAGTGTTAGACGTCTCGTACTAAAGTGAAGCGAGTGTGCGTTTGATGATCGCCTTTACGAACTGGTCGTCGATCGGTTCGCGTGAGAACCAGCGGCGGTAGAAGAGTGGCCCCAGCAGGGCTGCGACGATCGTTGACACGTCGGCGTGTGCCGACAGTTCGCCCCTGGCTAGCGCCCGCTGCAGGACCTCTCGCAGGGGGGCGGCGTGTCCGCGCTGAATCCGACTGTGGATTTCCGCGAACTCCGGATTGCGCTCGGCGGTGTCGACGATTGACGGCAGGACGAAGGACCAATTCGCCGTCGTCAGCAGGTGCGCGATTTCCACCAGGATAGCCGTGACGTCACCTTCGAGTGAGCCGGTGTCGGGCGTTTCCTGCTCCGCAATCATCCGTGAACAGGCGTCGATCACCAGTGCTTCCCGCGTCGGCCAGTGGCGATAGATGGTCGTCTTCGCGACCCCGGAACGACGCGCCACTTCGTCGACGGTGAAGCTAGCCACACCGCCTTCGCCGAGCAGTTCAAACGCAGTGGTCAGGACGGTATGTCGTGAACGTTCGACGCGTCTATTCAAATTGGCCGACGGCACACGTTCGGATTTTTTAGACGTAGTCACCATCTTCCCTCCAACAAAAAGTACTTAAACTGGGATCCGTTGCGTTAAAATAAAAAGTCCTTCACATTATACCATGGGAGCATCCTTGGCGCCGGGGATTTCGGATTGCCGATACAGCACCATACAGTCACTTGCATTTTCCAGATCAATATGCTACGATACGGTATCGTAGCGTTATATAATTGAAAGGATGATGTCTCGTGAATTTCGCTTCTGTACGCATCATTACTGACGACTTGGATCGACTCGTCGCGTTCTATGAGAAAGTCACAGGTGCTTCGGCGAAACGCCCAGCGCCTGTCTTCGCTGAGTTCGTTCTGCCATCGTGTACCCTGGCGATCGGCCACTCCCAGACGGTACAACTGTTCGGCGCCGGTTCCGCGCGCGCGGCCGACAACCACACCGTCATCATCGAGTTTCGCGTCCACGACGTCGATGCCGAGTACACGCGGTTGAAGCTGCTTGTCGACGAGTGGGTTCAAGAACCAACTACGATGCCATGGGGGAACCGCTCTGCACTGTTTCGCGACCCCGACGGCAACCTCGTCAACCTCTTCGCGCCGGCTACCGAGGAAGCGCTCGAGCGGTTCAGCGGCAGGCCTTGACGGACAGCGTTCTTACGCAAAATGTACTAATGGAGTTCGCGACTGAAACTCTCCTGCCCGCCGGTATTCTCGGGTCGGGAGCCGGCGGTTGCAGAAGCTCTCGGGAATGTTAGCCGAATGGCAACAGCGGCAGGTCTAAGGCTTTATTTTCAAGTCTTGGTCCGTCGCTGTTTCTTTTAACAGGTCATATCTAATACTTTATTTTCACCGAACATTTGCTATTTGATGGCCTTCCGGTATTGGCTTTTGGCCCGGACGGCAAAAATCAGATACAGCAAAATCGTCACGGGAATCATGATCCAGATAAAGCCCCGCATCAAGGCAAACGGTGTTTCAAACAGAAACGCCCGCCAAAAATCAAACCCGCTCTTCGCCCACAAGCCCGGCGTGTAATACAAGGCTTTGGGATGAACGAAAGCCATTGTATTCACCGCCCCCGTCATCATGAGAGCGACGAATATCGGAATGAAGGAGCACGCCAGCGAAAGCCACATCTCGGACCATCGCTGATAGCGTCCGGCTTTGGATGGGACGTCCGAGAAAATATCTTCACTTCCGGTTTCGCCGATTCTTTTGAAATACTGGGCGCCGGAATACTTGCTCCCCGCCAGATGCCGCCACCCGCTGTCCTCGAACATCGCCTTGTAATCCTCGTAATCGGACTGCTTCCGAAACTGGCGGTAATCGATCCGGATCACGGCTTGCTCCGGCTCCGCTTTTCCGAATTCATAACCTAAGGATTTGCCGGCAAGCGCGTATCCCTCCTCAGCCATTTGATTCAGCCACTTTTCTTCCTTCTCGAAATCGATAAAAAACTTATACTTGATCATTCGATTTCCCTCCTGCCGCGTTCGCATCCAGAATTCCTCTCGTCACTTCAAGCATGTGCCGCATCCGCTCATAGTCGAGCCGTAAAACCGCCCGGCCCTCCTCCGTGATGGCGTACACTTTTCTCCGACTGTCCTCGCTTCCGACCGGCCGGATATACCGCTGCTTCACCAGATTTTCAACCGCTCCGTACAGCGTACCCGCCGCCATCTTCACCTGTCCTCCACTCAGTTCCTCCACCTTCTGCATGATGAGGTAACCGTGCGCCGGCTCCATCAGGGCCAGTAAAATATAATAAACCGTTTCCGTGAGCGGCAAATTTCGATCCCTGCCCATCGTTTCACTCCTCGTTGCTTAGTGTCGCCTTATATAGTTCAACTGTATAGTTATACTATATACAGTTTGACTGTATAATGCAACGGCAAAAAAACCGCTTTATGCGGATAGGGCTGTAAGACGGCTGCTACGCGGATAGTGGCTGTAAAGCGGCGGAAATATCGAAGAGTTGTATAAGCAAAACCAAAGGCTTACACTGGGATCAGCGCAAAATATTTATCCTATCTGGGAGTGATCAGCTTGTCCAATCAGCCAAAAACTTTAGTCATCGTCATCCACCCGAATCTCGAACAATCACGGGTGAACAAACGGCTTGCCGCCGAGTTGACCAACATAGAGGGCGTCACCATCCATAAACTGCATGAAGCTTACCCGGACGAAATCATCAATGTCGCCGAAGAGCAGCGTCTGCTCGCCGCCCATGATTGCATCATCCTGCAATTTCCGTTCTATTGGTACAGCTCGCCGTATTTGTTGAAAAAATGGATGGATCACGTTCTGCTAAACGGCTGGGCTTACGGACCGGGAGGCGATGCGTTGGCCGGCAAGGAATTGCGCGTCGCCATCTCCACCGGCGCCGTGAAGGACGCTTACCAAGCGGGCGGAATTAACCACTTCGCTTTAAGCGAGCTGCTGCGTCCGTTCCAGGCCATGGCCAACAAAGTGGGCATGACGTACAAGCCCGCTTTTGTCGTCAACGGAGTGCGGCAGCTTAGCGACGACGAACTTGAACAATACGCACACGATTACGCGGCATACATTCAGCAGATTTAACAGGTGAGAACAAAAAAGTCGGCTCGGGAAGCGACCCCCAGCCGACTTTTTGTTCTGAGCAAGAAAATGCCTGCATAAATGCAGTTATTTTTGCAATCGTGATATGGACCGGCCGCAACGTTAAAATGTTGTATTTTGTGCAGCAATTGCACCATGACCCGGTCAAAGTATCTGAAATGTTGTATTTCGTACAGCATTTTTGGCTCTTACGGCCATTTCACAACCAATTTGCAGGAATTTGTTGTACATTTTACAACATAAACCTGCGGCAGCCGTCCGGCAGACTCAAAATTCTGCACATTATGCAACAATTCTTAGGGTGGGCCACCGTTTCATTAGAGGGCTCAGAGGTAACTGCAGTATTTTCGTTCCGGTAGAGCCAAAACGGGCCAAAATAACTGCATTATTGCAGTAATATGGGCGGCCTCGCTTCCCTCCTAGATGAACCGGCTCGGCGACATGCCGAAATGGGTTTTGAACAACTTGACGAAATAGCTTTTATTGTCGTACCCCAGCATCAGCGCGACCTTCTCCACGGTATTTTCCGGGTTCGTCAGCATCATTTCGGCCTTCTCCATTTTCATCCGGTTCACGTATTCGATGAAGCTCTCACCCGTTTCTTTCTTGAACAGCCGGCTGAAGTAACTGACGTTCAGATGCAGCAGGTCGGCGACCTCTTCGAGCGCGATTTTCCGGTGCAGGTTGAGCTGCACGAATTTCTGGGCGTCGATGATTTCCGATTTTTTGCTCTGCTTGGAAATCTGCTCGGCATGCATTACCGCCTCCCGCATGAACTGCAGAAGCCAATCGCGGATCTCGCTGGCGTTCAGCATTTGTACGATATCATGCTGCACCCGTTCCTTATCGAATTGCTGATTGAATTTCAGCTTCAGTTGCAGATCGAGCGCCAGCTTCCAGACGAACTGCTTGACGTCGGACGGTTGAAATTTGCGGCTGCGGATAAATTCGAAGAAACGATCGACGACCGACTCAATATCCCCGTTTTCTTCAATCAGCAGCCGGTTCAGTTTGTCGCTGTATTCGGAATAATGCGTGAACAGGTCCTCCCGTTTGACCTTGCCGGGAATGTCGTGATATTTGGCGATCACCGGGCCGGGGGCATAGAAAAAATCGTCCACCCCGGACAGCAGCTTTGGCAGCTGTCGTTTGATGCAGCTGCTTTCGGTGACCATCTCCCCGATCAGAACCGACAGCTCAATCTTCAAGTATTTAGCAAAAGCGTGCTGGATATGGTGCGCGATTTGCGCCAGCTTCTCGTAAGGGTTCGTGGCAAGCTCTTTCCGGCAGGCGTACAGCCAGAAAAACTCCTGCGCCGAATAACTGAAGAACAGCACGTTTGGCTCCTCGCGAAGCAGCTCCTCCACGGCATTCTCCACAATGAACTTCACCATATCCTCATAGATGTAACGGTCGATCGCATCGTGGAAGCGATGAATCCGGCAGCAGACGGGAATGAAATGCCCAAGCTCCGTATGCATTCCAAAATCCCGCAGCTGCTCAAGCAAAACCCGATCATCCAACACGGGGTTTGTGAGCAGATTGCGCAGCCACTTCTCCTTGAGCGCCGTCCGGCTGCGGTGAGCCTGATAGTTCAAATGGTCGACATGCCGTTTCAGGTGCTGGTCCGCCTCGATTTTCGACCTCACCCGCCCCATGGTCTCCTGAATTCCCTCCAAACTGAGCGTTTCTTTTAAAATATAATCCTGCACTCCAAGATGCACGGCCTGTTGGGCGAAGTGGAACTCGTCGTGGCAGGACAAGATCACGAAGTGAATGTTTTTGGCCAGCGCCTGAAGCCGTTTGATCAAGGCAAGCCCATCCATACCGGGCATGCCGATATCCGTAATGATGAGATCCGGCAGCACCTCGCCGCATCGCTGAATCGCATCGAGGGCGTTCGTATATTCTCCGACCAGCTCGAATCCCATTTCATCCCATGGCACTAATTTTTTTAAGAATTCGAGTACCGTCACATCGTCATCTACCAATATGACCTGATACATGCTTGTTTTCCTCCCTGGCGGTTAGCGGTATCTTTAAGGTGATCGAAAGGCCCAAGCCGGGCGAACTGTTCATTTCCATGGCAAAAGGCTCTCCGTAAATGATCTGCAGACGTTCCCTGACGTTCTTGAGCCCGATTCCGGAAACCGGCGTCCCGCTCTGGACTTCCTGCAGCTTCTCCTCTGTCATGCCAACTCCGGAATCTTTAATTTCGATATAGAGAAAATCCGTCTGCTTCCAGGCGGAGATGGAAATCTCGCCTTCCTTTTGCTTAAGTCCGTGATTATAGGCGTTTTCGACCAGCGGCTGGAGCGTGAACCGCGGCACCGATTCAAGCAGCGTATCCGAAGCCAGGTTGATATGAAGCTTCACTCCGTCATGGTGCCGGAAGTTCATCAGCTGCATATAATGCCGGGTCGTCTCGACCTCCTCGTGCAGCGGCAGAAACTCGTTGTTCCGGTTGATGCTCATCCGCAGCA
The DNA here is from genome assembly GCF_056171975.1 of Paenibacillus terrisolis. Classification (NCBI taxonomy): domain Bacteria; kingdom Bacillati; phylum Bacillota; class Bacilli; order Caryophanales; family Paenibacillaceae; genus Paenibacillus; species Paenibacillus terrisolis. The sequence goes on from NZ_JBKFGG010000043.1 coordinate 16,711, forward strand.
GCGCGGACAGGGAGGCGATCGTGCCGGCGATTTCATGCTCCCCGTTCAGGATCAGCTGCAGGCGGATCGAATTGAGCGTGTTAAACAGAAAATGCGGGTTGACCTGGGCCTGCAGCAGCTCCAGTTCGGCCATCCGCTTTCGCGACTGCTCCCATTCGATCTGATGGATCATTTCCTCAACCCGCTCAAGCATCCGGTCAAAGGCCAAACCCAAATGGCCGACCTCATCCCGCCCGGTCACTTTGGAACGCACGTGCAGAAATCCCTTTTCCACCTTCGAAGCCGTCCTCGACAACCGCATGATCGGCTTGGTCCACTGGTTCAGGAAAGTGAACAGCACAATCGCAAACAGCGCGAAAAAGATCGTCTGCAAAATAAATACTTTATTGAACAGATTCCCGATTTTATTGGTGACGCTTTCATAGGGGGTTAAGCTCCGCATGCTCCAATTGGCGAACGGAAGCTCGTGGCTGATGGATAGGTATTTAAGGCCGTTCCAGGTAACGACATTGTACTCCCCGTCCGGCGCGCTTTTGCCCGTGAAGGTTTTCCCCACCTGATCCCGTTTCGTATGGGAAATGACCGTTCCGTCCGCGTCCAGCACCATCATCGTCTGGTCGGAAGCATATTTGGCAAAAATCTGGCTGAACTGATCCTCCGGCTTGCTGAGAACAATGTAGGCGTTGACGCCGCTGTTGTAAAGCTGGATCGTCCGCACGATCGTGACCAGATTCGGCGTTTGTTCGGCGTCCGCGTTCACGTAATTTTTTTGCGTGCCCAGCCAATACGTCGTATTGACCGGTTCCTTGGCGAGCTGCCGGATCCACGGCTCCTGGTACATAAATCCGAGATCGTTCTTATACGTAGAATAGTTGCTGAAATAAAGGCCGTTCGGGAGCAGAATCGTCACATAGGTTTTGCCGCCGAAAAACGCGATCCGATCCAGCTTCTCCGTAATTTGCTTAAACGAAAAAAAGTCCACGCTTGCCTGGTTATCCACCTTGTATTTGTTCCAGGCGACGCGCAGATCCGTAATCATTTCCGTATCGTATTGAATCAGATTAAAGGCGTTCACCATATCCTTCATCAGATTCGATTCATAAAGCTCGGCCACCTCCAGCGACTGCTCCGCCTTTACGGCCGCCTTGTTCCTGAGCTCGCTTTTCGTATATACTCCGGTGATGACGAGCGTAATTACCGAAGGGAGAAAAAGGCACAGAAGTGAAGTCATGATGAGTTTCTGTCTCCAGCCCAAAAATGGAAATCGCAAGGCGTTTCCCTCCCGTTCGCAAAAAAGATAAAAGAGGGGGATCGTTATCCCCCTGAATTCATTATAATTTTTCGATTATTTGTTCGCATCTATAATTTTTTGCAGGTTGGTCTTGATATTGGTAATCGTGGTATCGATATCGGTTTTACCCAGCATATAGTTGTCGACTTCCGCGATATACGCGTTTTCAAGGTCGCCTGCGTAAGATACGGTTACCGGAGGCACCGGCAGCTTGGTCACGCTAAGCACGTTGATCAAAGAATCCTTGTCGATTTTGTCCGGAGACGGCGTGGAAGAAACGATTTCGTCAACTTCCTTGTTCAGGTCGGCTTTTTTCCATGCGGACAATTGTTTCGTCAGCGCCATGCCTTCCGTGGACAAGTAACGCAGGAACTTGTAAGATTCATCCTTATGCTTCGACGCGGAGGAAATGACGAGCGAGTCGGCACCGCCGTAAGAATAAATTTCGTCGCCCGCGTTGTTCGTTGGCCATGGAGCAAACGCCGATACGAAGGTTGCCGGGATTTTGTCCGTGCCGCCCGCTTCCGGAATCATCCATGGGCCGGTTGGCATCATGATGCCTTTTTGTTGGAAGTATTGATCCCGGTAAGGAATTTTTTGCGTAATAACGTCTTGGTAAGGCGTCGACGATTTATCGACCTTTTCCATGTTGTAGCGAAGCTCAAGCGATTGCTTCATCAGCGGATTGTCCGCGTTCAGCGTCAAGCCGTCGTCTTTCATGATGCCTTGGTTTTCAGGCGCGCTGTACAGGTTGAGCAGGAAGTAGTCCTTCCATTCATGGAAGTGAGCGCCGTAGACCTTATTGGCTCCATCGCCTGAGGTCAGCTTCTTGGCATAATCGCGGAACTCATCCCAGGTCCAGCTCTTTGGTACTTCCAGACCGGCGGCATCGAGTTTGTCTTTGTTCAGCAGAACGAACCATGGGCCGAATTTGCCCGGAAGCGAAAATCTTTTGCCGTCCACTTTTTGTTGTTCGGCTTTGTATTCGTCTTCGTATTTGACGCCTTCTTTGGCAAGATAATCATCCAGCGGCTCAAGCATGCCGTTTGCGGCTCTTTGGGCGAACGCCGGGGCGGAGTTCAAGGAGAATACGTCAAAATCTTCGCCGGATGCGTACATCAAATCGATTTTCTTAATCGTTTCGTTGGAATCGTTTTCAACAAGTGGTACGTATTCAACTTTGATGTCCGGGTTCTTCTGTTCAAAAGCATCAATCGCCGGTTGGTAGACGGCCGCTTTTTCCCAGCCCAAGAACTTGATCGTAACCGGTTCTTTGGCACCCGAGTTTGTTGAACCGCTGTTTTGATTATTCGCATTGTCCGACGCCGAATTTCCCGACCCGCCGGAACAGCCGGCCACTAGGCTTGCAGCCAGCAGCACGGCCGTCGTGAGCGACAACCATTTTCTCTTCATTGTTAACCCTCCCATATAGTTGCACAATTTGCTTGGCACCCTAAACTTACCTGATTTGCCCATTCTCTCAGAGCGTCTATTTTTACCTGTTAAGAAATATTTTTACCCTTTTACGCCGCCCATCGAAATGCCTTCGATCACTTGTTTTTGTCCAATGACGAAGATCACGATCAGCGGAAGGATGGCCGAAACGGTCCCCGCCATGATCAGCGAATAGAAAGCGCCGCTCTCCGAGGCGAACTTTTGAATGCCGATCTGGATCGTCTCCAAGTTGTCGCTGCGCAGGAAAATAAGCGGGTTCGCGTAATCGTTCCAGGTCCAGATGAACCGCAAAATCGCGTAAGTCGCCAGCGCCGGACGAACGAGCGGAACGGCGATTTGGACAAAAATCCGGCCGATGCCCGCGCCGTCTATTTTGGCGGCATCCAGGTAATCTTTATGCAGCCCGAGAAAGAACTGCCGCAGCATAAACGTCCCCAGGGCGCTGAAAGAGCCGATCAGAATGAGCCCGAGATGCGTATCGAACAAGTGAAGCCATTTGAAAATCATGAATTGCGGCACAATGATCGAATAGCTCGGAATCATGAAGGTCATCAGTACGATCATAAAGAGTACGTTTTTCCCTTTGAACTCCAGATTCGAGAATCCGAACGCCGCCATACTGGAGACCACCACGGAAATCAATGTCGTCAGTATGCTGACCTTGACGGTATTCCAATAATAGACGGCGAAGGGATGTTCCCCGAACCATACGTCGTGATAATTCTGCCGAATGTTCCAATGCTGCGGAATCCATTCGATCGGATATTTGAACACGTCCACCTCCGGCTTGAAGGAGGCTGAAATCATCCATAGAAAAGGCAGTATAAAAGCAATCCCCGCAATTGTCATCAGAAGGGTGGCAATCGTCCTGCCGGTTACGTTCCGTTTATCCACAAAGACACCCCGCTTTTAATAGTTGACCCATTTTTTCTGTCCGTACAATTGGAAGAGCGTAATTAACAGCACGAAAGCGAACAATACCCAAGCCATTGAAGAAGCGTAGCCCGTTTTCAGGTTTTCGAACGCCGTCGTGTACAAGTAGTAGGTGATCACCGACGTATGGTAAGCCGGCCGGCCCTCCGTCAACACTTTAATGATATCGAAGGATTTAAACGTACTGATGAATCCGGTGACGAGCAAAAAGAATGTCGTCGGCGATACCAGCGGGAACGTGATTCTGGTGAACCGCGTCCATGTCGTCGCTCCATCAATGTCCGCCGATTCGTACAGATCCTTCGGAATCGACTGCAGCGCCGCCATATATACGATCAGGGAGAAACCGATCCCCACCCAGATCATAATGATCATGACCGACGGCAGCGCGTAATGCATATCGGCCAGCCAGGTCGGCGGATTTTTGACACCCAAGGCCCTGAGGAACTGGTTGATCGGCCCATACGAAGGGTGGAACAGCAATTGGAACACGATCGCCACGGCCACGATACTTGAAATGTAAGGCATAAAGAAAATGACCTTAAACACATTCTTCAAGTACACCAGCTTGTCGATGACGACAGCCAGCACCAGCGAAATAATGAGCTGAATCGGAACCACCAGCAGCAAAACCAGATTATTCTTCAGCGAAATGTTAAACACCCGGTCATGGAACAGCAGCGAATAGTTTTTGAAGCCCGTAAACTTGATCCTGTCGATCCCGGCGATAAAACTCCAGTCCGTAAAGCTGAGGATCAGCGAGATCACGGTCGGAACAATCGTAAGCACGGTAAGACCGATCATCATCGGCGAAATAAACAGGTATCCCGACAACTGCTCTCCTCTTTTCCTCGACAGGCGCAGCGAAGTATTGCGCTTCGTTTTGCCCTTGCCCGTCTCGGCCAACATTTTGTTCATACCATACACCTCATTCGTACATAAGATTCATGTACAAATCATACCGAAGATGCCCAAGCGGCATAAGAAATGAAAATGACCGATTTGAAAATATATTTACTTTTCGCGAACTGGGATACAATGGAAAATAAAAGAAGAAGTTCTATATAAATTGAACCAAAAGACTGAATAGGTATAGCGGCATCCGTGTGAAATATTCTTTCGATCGCTGTTGTTCCCGGATTTCTTTGATTGTTTACATTCAGATGGAGTAGAAATCCGGTCACAAAGGCGAACGAAGCGTATGCTTAAGGTGCAGCTTTCTTTCAGAAAGCTTTTAGCTTCTGTCAGAACATTTCACACTCTTGCCAAGTTACTTTTTCATTGGTTCAAGTTATATATTAATAAGCTATAAAAACAAGGAGGTTGTCCTGACATGGACCTGTTGCTGAAGGATAAATCGGTGTTTGTGGCCGCGGCCAGCAGAGGGCTGGGCAAAGCGGTCGCGCTCCAATACGCGCGAGAGGGCGCCAAGCTGACCATTGCCAGCCGAAGCCTGGTGCAGCTTGCCGAAACGCGCGACGAGATTCATGAACTGACCGGCGTGTTGGCCGAAATCGTGAGGATGGATTTGACGAGCGGGGAAGATATCCGCCATGCGATTCATACCGCCGCCAAAACCTCCGGCGGATTGGACGTGCTGGTGACGAACGCCGGAGGGCCGCCGCCCGGCTCCTTTAAAGATATGGAAGACGCGGATTGGCAAAAGGGCTTTGAGCTCAGCCTGCTGAGTCCCATTCGCCTCATTCGCGAGGCGCTGCCCTACCTGAAAGCCGCCGGAGCCGGAAGAATCGTGAATATGGCGTCCTCTTCCGTCAAGCAGCCGATCGACGGACTGATTCTGTCCAATGTGTTTCGCACCGGGGTGCAGTCCTTGACCAAAACGTTGGCCACCGAGTTCGCCATCGACCGGATTCTGATCAACACGGTCGCACCGGGGCGGATCTCCACCGACCGGATCCTGGAACTGGACCTCAAACGGGCTGAACTGCTCAGCCAACATTTGGAGGATGTCCAGGCCGAGGCCGCCCGGCAAATTCCCCTGGGACGTCCCGGGACGCCGGAAGAATTCGCGCGCCACGTCGTATTTTACGGCTCGTTCGCCAATACCTACGTGACCGGCCAGACGCTGCTTGTGGACGGGGGTTTGGTGAAAGGATTGTAATTTTCGGGTTTGATGGTATCCCTATTTTGCCGTATGATAAAAAGGTTGAAACGAACGTGGGCGGAAAGAAACGGATCTACGGCAAAACACGGAGAGGACGGGATGCCCTATGCGGGGAAAAACATTGCTGTTCGATCATATCAAGTCGCATCTGCTGCAGTATATCTTGGCCGTGCTGTTCCTGGCGGCCGCCAATATTACCTATTCGTATTTTCCGAAGGTGCTCGGGGATTTCACGGATCAACTGCAGAAGGGCAGCTTAACGAAAAACGGCATCATGATTTACAGCTTGATTCTGGTGGGCATCGCAGTAGGTTACGGCCTCTGCTTCGGAATCGGGCAATACGTCAACCATCGTCTGGGAAGGATTTTCGAATTCCGGACCCGGCAGCAGCTGTTCCAGCACTTTACCCAATTAAGCGAGGCTTTCTTCTCCAAGAACGGGATCGGCAAGCTGCTCAGCTATGTGATGAACGATGTGACCAGCGTCCGGGAATCGATCGCCAACGGACTGAATCAAAGCATTAATGCGTCGGTATTGCTGGTTTCCGTCATCGTGATGATGGTGGTCAGCGACATACCGGCGCTTTTGATCGTGGTCTGCATTTTGCCGCTGGTCTCGATTCCTTTTATGGTGGTGCGCTTCGGCCCCCAAATTCGCGACCGCTCCCGCAAGGTGCAGGAGTCGCTGGCGGCCATGACCGAGTCGGCGGAGGAGCAGTTCGAAGGGATCAAGGTAACGAAAAGCTTCGCGGCGGAAGAAATCGCCCGCTCCCGTTTCGGAAAGACGGTCGACCGGATCCTGGACAATCAGCTCTCGCTCGTACGGATGAGCTCGCTGTTTCAGGTGCTGCTGCCTTTCGCCGGTGCGGTTTCGATGGTGATCGCGATCGCCTACGGCGGACTGCTTGTCACGCAAGGGAAGCTGTCCCTCGGCAATTTCGTCGCGCTGACCCTCTATCTGCGGATGATCATGAACCCGCTGCGGCAGATCGGCAACGTGATCAATCTGATGCAGCGCTCCCGGGCATCGGTCGACCGGCTGAACCGGCTATTGTCCGTAAAATCGGATATCCGGGAAGAGGCGGAGGCCTTGGAGCTCAAGGAACAGGATGCGGACATTGAAATCCGCGGCCTGACCTTCACTTACCCCGATGCCGGGCGTGAATCGCTTGAGGACATCCATCTCCGGCTGCAGCCGGGGAAAACGCTTGGCGTCGTCGGCCGGACGGGCAGCGGCAAAACGACGCTCGTCAAGCTGCTTCTGCGCGTGTACGACCCGCCGCGGGGAACGATGTTCATCGGCGGCAAGGATATCCGCGATCTGTCGCTGGAAAGCTTGCGAACCCAAATCGCCTACGTGCCTCAGGACGGATTCCTGTTCAGCACGACCATTCGCGACAACATTGCATTTTTTGACCGGCTATCGGAGCTGAACAAAGTTGTGCATGCCTCGAAGCTGGCCGATCTGCACGACAATATCGCCGAGTTCCCCGATAAGTTCGAAACGGAGCTCGGGGAGCGCGGGCTTACACTGTCCGGCGGGCAGCGCCAACGGACCAGCCTGGCCCGGGGCCTTATCAAGGACGCGCCGATTCTGCTCCTCGACGACAGCGTCAGTGCGGTCGACGCCGTCACGGAAACGAAGATTCTGTCCAACCTGCGCGAGGCTCGAAAAGGCAAAACGACCGTGATCATCGCTCACCGCATCAGCGCCGTTAAACATGCCGACCACATCATCGTGCTGGAAGACGGCCAGATTGTGGAGCAGGGTACGCATGAAGAGCTGCTGAAATCGGACGGTCTGTACGCCACGCTGTACGAGATTCAGGAAGGAGGGGAAAGCGATGCCGGCTAATTCGGACACCAAGAGCCCCCGGCGGTACGAAGTATCCCCGGAAAACCGGCGCAAAGCGTTCGCCGCCCTGCTATCCTACGCCAAACCTCACCGCAAAGCGTTTCTGACGGTTTTTGCCCTGACCTTCGTGGCTATTTCCGCCGATCTGCTGCAGCCTTATCTCATTAAATACGCGATCGACGAAAAAGTGCTGTTTGGCGCTTACGGTCCGCGTATCCTGCTGGGGCTGGCCCTCGCTTACCTCGTGCTTGAAGCGTTCAGCGATGCCTTCGCTTATTTTCAGGCGAACCTGCTGCAGCGAGTTGGCCAGAGCATCGTCGCTCTGCTGCGAAAGGACCTGTTCAAGCACATCACGAACCAGTCTATGTCCTTCTTCGACCGCAACTCTATGGGCGGTCTGGTCACGAACGAGTCCAGCGATACGGAGACGATCAACCAGTTTTTCACCCAGGTGCTGCTGAGTCTCGTGCGCGACGGCCTCTCTCTGATTCTGGTTGTCGTGTTTATGTTTGCGCTCGACGTGCAGCTTGCTTTATACTGCCTGATCCTATTTCCTATTATCGTAGGGATCGCCGTCGCCTTCCGCAAATACCTGCGCACCAGCTACCAGCGGGCCCGCTCGCTGCTGTCCCGGCTGATCGCTTTTACCGCGGAGAACCTGACCGGCATGAGCCTCATCCAATCCTTCCATCAGGAAAAAGAGCAGGCCTCCCGGTTTTCCGATCGCAATACCGTTTATCTGCAAGCCAACCTGCGCGAGGTTCGCGCTTCGGTGCTGTTCAACCGCTCATTCGATATTTTGGGCAACCTGTCGGTGGCCTTTGTCGTTTGGATGGGCGGTTACGCGGTTTTGGGGCATCGCATCGAGTTCGGGGTGCTGTACGCCTTCATCAGCTATATTCGCCAATTCTTCCAGCCGATCAACCAGATCACCCAGCAGTGGAACACGCTGCAGTCGACGATCGTGTCCATGGACCGGCTGTGGCGGATCTTCTCGACCGAACCCGAAGTTCAGGAGCCTAAGCCGGAAGAGACGAAGCTGCTCAGCCCGGCGGCAGTGGATGGCCGGGTCGATTTCAACCGGATCCGCTTCTCCTATACGGACGGGCAGGAGGTTCTGCATGGCCTTGACCTGCATATCCGTTCGGGCGAGTTCATCGGCATCGTCGGGACGACGGGCGCGGGCAAAAGCTCCCTCGTCAATCTGCTGACGCGCTTCTATGACGTGGATCAAGGAACCGTCGAGATCGACGGCACCGATATCCGCAAGCTGCCGCACGAATCGCTGCACCGCATCGTCGGGCTGGTTCAGCAGGACCCGTTCCTGTTCTCCGGGTCGATCATCGACAACGTCCGTCTTTTCCGGGAGGATATCAGCCGGGAAGAGGTTATCCGGGCCTGCCGGCGGATCGGCGCCCATCCGATGATCGAACGCCTCAGAGACGGATACGATACCCGGCTGTCCAACAGGGGCAGCGGGCTTTCCGCCGGAGAGCGCCAGCTGATTTCCTTCGCGCGGATTCTGGCGTTCAAGCCTAAGATCCTTATCCTTGACGAGGCCACGGCCAACCTGGACTCCCAAACGGAGCAGCTCATCCAGAATGCCCTGAATGTCGTATCCGCCGGAAGAACGACGTTGGTCATCGCGCATCGCCTCTCCACCGTGCAGCACGCGGACCGCATCATTGTCATCCAAAGCGGCCGCATCGCCGAGGAAGGAACGCATGAGGAACTGCTGAACTTTGGCGGCTATTACGCCGAGCTCATTCGCCACTCCCGAGCGGACCGGAACGGCCCGCGGAAGAAGCTTGCCCAGGGAAGTTAAGATCCAATTTTCATAATGGAACATAAAAGGCTGTCCCAAAAGTAAATGAGCTCATATGACGAACCCCTCACTTTAACTGAATAGGAATCAAAAGTGAAATGGAAGGAAGTGCCCAGGCGTTTTCCCTGCACCCTCATTTTTTCTATTGAATCTGCTCCCGCTTTTAGGCAAATCGCCGATAAACCTGATGTACGGCGCGCAAGTCCACGTACGGGCAGGCCTTGACGGCAGTCCGGTCAGCCGGAGGGAGCTCGGCATCGAGGATGAGCTGCTCCTGCGCGTCCGGGTTCAGCACCATCGGGTTCGGGACCGGCATTCTTTGACTTTGGCTGTTCGGGGACGGTAAGCGCTGAACGGGGCCGGGCTGTCCTGGCCTGGCCTGGAATCGGCAACAAGCGGCGATTTCTCGAATAACGGTATAAAATGGCCTTATTTCACTCCGAAACTGCATTTTTCTGAAAATAGCGGTGCAGAATGGTCCTATTTTCGGCAAAACGTCCAAAACCGAGGGGAAGCGGGACTTTCCGAAGAAATAAGGCCATAAAACGGTGTTATTCATCCAGAATGAGGCCTCTTCAGTAGAATAAGGCCATAAAATGCCTCTATTTCTAGTATCGGAGGAATGCGGCGTTTTGGGACGCCGTTGACCAGACCATTTGTTTTAACGCAAATCCTCGAAGTCGATCCGGTACCTGGCAGCGATCTGGCAGGTTTTTCTGTTCTGTTTGTTGTTAATGATAAGTTTTAGAGGGTGTTCTAAAGTCATCTATGATGGCCTTTGAGACACCCTCTTCCATTCCGTCCTATTTACACTTCGAATTTCGATACCATCGTCTTCAAAACAACGGCTCTCTCGTTTGTCGAATTCATGACGTGATCGATCTCCGTGGCTTTGTCGGCAACGATTGCGGATTTCTCCGCAATATTTCCGGTTCCGGCAGCTCCTTCGGAGGCGGCTAACGTCACTTCATTAATGGATGTCACGATATTTTGAATGGAGGTCAGCAGTTCTTCCGAAGTGGCGCTCAGCTCCGTCACCAGCCCGCTGATATGATACGCGTCGTCGCCGTATTGCTTCGTCGCGTTCAGCATCAGTCTGTAATCCTCCTGCACCTCGTCTCCTACATATCTCAGAAGCTCATTGGAGTTTTCAGCAAGATTGCCGACGGAATTCGTAACGACTTGCGTAATTTCCTGAATTTGCGTTGCGGTATTCTTCGAATTTTCGGCAAGCTTTCTGATTTCACCGGCGACAACGGCAAAACCTTTGCCGGCCTCTCCTGCCCTTGCCGCTTCTATGGCGGCATTCAAGGCCAGCAGATTGGTCTGATTGGTAATCTGCAATATGGCGTTCGCTAGAACGTTAATCTGCTCAACGCTCTTGGATTCCTCCAACGCCTGCTCTACTTTCTCCTTTACTTCAGCAAAAATCCTTGCTCCGCTCTCAAAGGACTTGTTGAAGTTTTTGCCCAGCTCCTCGGCCCGTTGATAAATATCGGAGGCGGAGACGGCTCCCTCCTGCATTTTTTCGGCCATATTTTCAACTGCAGCCTCAATCTGCTCGGCTGAGGCGTTCATTTCCTGAGTAGACGCCGCGGTTTCTTCCATCCCTGCCGACAGCTGTTCGGTGGTAGCCGATATCTCCTCGACTCCCTCGCAAAGCTCCGCCAGGCTGTCATTTGCCGTTTCTATGGATTTCTTTAATTCGTCGGTCTCCCCCACAACCTTGATGACGATTTCGCGGAATTCCTTTCTGGCTGCGGATTCGGCTTGTATGATTACACCGAATTCATCCTTATCGTTAAGGTACTTCTCGTAGCCGTGGTCCAGCTTCAATTCGAATTTTGCCGTCTTTTGGATCAATCTGACCGCCAGCTTGGTTCTCTTATCGATGTAAATGAAAATCATGATTCCAAAAGCAATGGAAACTGCGGCTGCGGCCGCGGAAATACCGATCATCAATACTCTCGAATTGGCGGTGAATGCTTTGTCCTCTTTGATGACATCGCTGCCGTAATCATCTATAATTTGTTCGATTTGATCCAGGTTGCTTCTTGCCGTTGTGAATGAGTCCAAATATTGCTTTTTATCTACCGGTTTATTGGCATCCATATCAAACAGCGATTTATTCGTGCTGAAGTCCTTGTCGAACGCGTCAAACAGTTCAAATACGGTCTTTTGAGAATCCTTATGCTTGTAGCCTTCAAATACGTCCTTATTCGCCATCATAATCTTCTTGGCTTCCATGACACGGTCGCTCGTCTGCTGGAGATTGTCCAGATAGTCTTTCTTGTAGGCGGCAAGCTCCTCTTCGGTGCTCGCTTTTTCCATCTCCATCCCCGCCGTTAAGGCCTGGTAATAGTCCCTGTCGGCATTGATCAGCCAGTAAGAGCTTTGATGCACCTCGTCGTAAAGACCTTTGACCAGCCGATCGGAAATCCGGTTGTTCATGTAACAAGCCAGGGTGGTGACAAGAGCCAAAGCGAGGATGGCCACGATCAGCGGCAAACTCACTTTAACTCCTATCCGGGTATTATTGAGGTTGATTCTCTTCATAACTTGCTCCCCTTTCATAATGTAATCTCGTATTTCATGAGATTATGGAAAAAGCCGGCCATCATGTTATTTTAGCCGGGTAAAAAAGCTTAATAGTTAAGAAGAGAACAACAAATACGATTCCCTGCACGGAACCTTGATATATGGTGAGTAATTTCGTTTTGGCAACCCGTAGATTCCCGGTAGAATGAAGAGAGTTCGGCGCCTGCGGCCGAGTTATGTATAAAAACAATATGAATTTCTTGGCGAAACGAAAAAATGATGTCCGACAAATGTTATGTAACACGGCACTCTACAATGGGATGGCCAAAATTGCAAGAATGCTAGCAAAAACAGTGCTAATACGCTGTACGGAATACTTGCTATAAAGAGTAGAAGAAGAGTCAAAAACAATGACGATCTTCTTATGTAAAGAATACGCAGTTTCGACATTTTTTTCAATACTTCGACATAAATTTCGTTTTCAACTTTCGTTATTTGAACGCAGAAGGAGGTTATCCGAGAAGATGAGCTCGATGAGTTTGACGGAGATCTGGATGTGGTTTCAAAACTCGATGTGGTTTTCAAAAAATGCTGTAACGGACCGGAGTGACGTTATTTGCGCGAAAATGGGAGGTTTACAATTCTAACGGATCTGAGAAGTGTTATTTAGGGGAAAATGGGCCGATTTGCGCTCATTGGTGATAAATAACGACTGTGGAGTCCGTTAGATTGGTAACTCGCCGAAAAATGCGGGAATAACGTCAATACGATTCGTTACAGGTGAGCGACGATTCTATTGCCGAGCATGGTCGGGGATGCTTACCGATTTCCGTGATGATACCGCCGCTGCTACTTGACTCGGCTTTTTACCGATCCGGTTTCGCCCCATGCAGCGTCGGTGTCGGTGTAACATCAGCATAGCATCCACCATCAGTGGGCATCGCCATAACTTGTATAAATACTTAGAGCAAAGAGACCGTTCCCTGGTCATCAATGATGACTGGGGGACGGCCTCTTTGCTCTTTGCCTTTTGGTTCCCAAATTCAGGGCTGGGACTACGCTAGGACAACTTCACGGCCGCACCCAAGCTGGCCGACAGATTGGAGGCTTCCATCAAACGGGTCAGATCAAGCGCCAGTTCCGTATTCTGCGTTGCCTCGGTTCCTTCCGAGATATGGGTCACCCACTGCTCCATGGCCGACGGCAGCGCCTCCGGCAGCGGCCATTCCATGACAGAATTTTCGCCATTCGCCGAGCTGGCGACAATCAGCTTGCGGGTTTGGAGGGAAAACATCATGCTTCCTTCCGTGCCGTGGGCTTCAAGTGTAAACGGCGACAACGGGTTCACGAAACCTGCCTCGACGATGCCAAGCGCGCCGCTCGGGTAACGAAGCACGGTGACGGCGTTGTCTTCCACCTCGCGGCCGGTCACATAGCCGTAGCTGGCGCTGACGCTCTCCGGCATACCGAGCAGCAGGCGGGTCAGATACATCGGATGACAGCCGAGATCGATCATCGCCCCGCCCGCGCATTGCTCCAGGCTGTAAAAGTAAGGCGGCAGGCCCGTTTCCGACAGCGCGCCTTTATGGGCCATTCTTACGCGTACCTGAGTCAGCCGGCCAAGCAAACCTTTGGCGATCACCTCTTGCGCAGCCTGCGCGAATGGAGTGTTCAGCCGGGGCAGGGACACCATCAGCTTTACGTCCGCCTCCTCGACCGCAGTCAAAATCTCATCGCACTCTTTAGCGGTAGGAGCAAGCACCTTTTCCGTGAAAATATGCTTGCCTGCCTTAGCCGCGGCTATAATGACGTCACGGTGCATGGTCGTCGGGGTTGTGACGATCACGGCATCAATGTCCGGCCGGGCCAGCAGTTCCTCCAAATTGCCGTAAAAGGGCACGTGGAGCGTATCCGCCTGCAGCCTGCCCCGCAGCGGATCCTCGTCCCACAAGGCTTTAATGGCGATTTCCGGATGCTTCTCCGCCTCCAGCGCATAATCCTTGGCATGAACATGCCAATAGCTCAATATCGCGGTGTTGATCATTACCGCTCTTCCTCCTTCGACTCCCTCAATATTAGTCAAAATAAACCGCATCTCCGGAGCGATTGGACTCGTAGATCGCTTCGATGATTTCGGAAACGACGCAAGCCTGCTCGGGCAAAACCATCGGCGCCGTGTCATTGATGATCGACTCGATCCAGAGGCGGCACTCCTTTTCATGCATGCTTTCCTTGCGGCCGTCGAAGAAGTCCGCACCTTTGACATCAAACTGAATGTTGTTGGCGTACAGACGGCCGTACTTCTCGCCGTTGATCCGCAGCGTCTCCTTGACGTCCGCTCCGCCCTCGGTACCGCACAGCGTATAAATCGCCTCTCGCGTATCCAGCATGTTCAGCGCCCAGCTTGATTCCACCATCAGGGTCGCGCCGTTCTTCATGACGACCATCCCGAACGCCGAATCCTCCACCGTAAACTTGTCCGGGTCCCAGGCTCCGCCGGCGTTGGCCGACTGCTTGCGCTGCGACAGCTTTTGGTAAGTGGTGCCCAGCACGACGCGCGGTTCGTAATTATTCATCAGCCAGAGCGTCAGGTCGAGCGCATGCGTACCGATATCAATCAAAGGGCCGCCGCCTTGCTTGTCCTTATCCAGAAAAACGCCCCACGTCGGTACGCCCCGTCTGCGAAGCGCATGTGCTTTGGCAAAATAAATATCGCCCAGCTCTCCATTCTCGCACATTTGCTTCATGAACAGGCTGTCCGGACGAAAGCGGTTGTTATAGCCGATCGTCAGCTTCTTGCCGGTGCGGCGCGCCGCCTCTACCATACGGCGGGCATCCGCGGCGGTCTTGGCCATCGGCTTCTCGCACATCACATGCTTGCCCGCTTCCAGCGCTGCGATGGAGATTTCGGCATGGGCGTCGTTAGGGGTGCACACATGTACGACATCGATCGAAGGATCAGCCAGCAACTCGCGGTAATCCGCGTACACCTTAGCATCCGCGGCACCGAATTTCTCCGCGGCTTGCTTGGCCCGTTCGGGCACAATATCCGCGAATGAGCTCAGTATGACTTGCTCCTGCTTGCTGAGACACGGCAAATGCTTGCCGAATGCGATGGATCCACAGCCGATAACGCCAATTTTCAGTTTTTCCGTCATTGATTGGTTCCTCCTTCTTGTTCGAGCAATTCGATTTCTGCGAGTCTTTCCTTGATACGAACAGGTACTTCCGCATGCAGCTGCGCCCAGGTTGTATACAATGCGGGATCGATCCGGTATTCCGTAAATTCCATGGATGGCTTGAAGCGGCGAGTGCGCAAATACCGCTCTACCAGACGGTCGGTTTCGTCATCGGTGGAATACACCCCGTCGAACGGTCCGGTCACGAGCAGTCCGCGTCTGCCGGCATATTCATCCGTAGCGGACATCAGATCCGGGATCAGATAGAACATGTCGGGTTGCGGCATGAATGCGTGTTTTCCGGGTTGGGAATACAGTTTGACGTGAGTACCGTCCACCAGATTGCTGCGATCGTGAAGGAGCCCCTTGAAATGTCTGCCGTGAAAGCTGGCGTCGCAATCCAACACTTCGCCGTCATGCCCGACATAAACCCACACATGCTCAAGCTCGTATAGATGCTGAATATCGTAGTCCCAATAGATCGCATATTCGATCACATATTGAAGCCGGGGATCATCAAACACAAACGTTCTGCGCGTTGATGGCGACGGCCCCGCTTCTTCCAGTACCGTAATGCCGACACGCACAGGGAAAAACGGCTCGTTGTTGTCGAAATAAATATAAGGAGCATACTTGGCAATCCACTCGTTGTTCATGGTGATCTCTATCCCTCCAAAGAAGCTATTTTTTCCGTGATTACCCGATGGCTTCGTTCGATTTCTTCGGGCAGGCATTGCGCCTTCAGCTCATAAACCTTGATTGGCGCATCCTTTATAACGTTAAGAAAATGGTCAAAATAATCGTTCCCGCTATGGACATACGGACACCAGTGATCCGACAATCCGATCGTCTCGTGAATGTGCACGCCGACGATCTTGGAAGCCACATCCCGGAGATCGACCAAATTGTCGTACAGCCCCATCCGATCCATCATCATGGCGTGTCCGATATCATACCAAAGCCCGACGGGGCTGCCTTTCAGACTGTCAATGAGCCAGTTGGCTTCCCGAAGCGTCGGAATCTGATAGCAGCGGGCTCTCGTTTCGATGCCGACAGCAACCGGATAGCCTTTTCGGGCAATAAATTCGCTGATTTCTTCCAGGCTCCGCCGAATCCGTTCCAGGGAAAAGGGGCTTAGCCTGTCCCGCCGTTCCGCCATTTCCCGCCACAGCGCGGCGTATTCCTCCGAATCCCTGCCATGCTCTTGATAGATTTTCTTAAGCTGCGCATCCACATTGACCGGGAACGAAACTTCCCCGGGATGCACGACCACCGCTTCAGCGCCGTACCGGGCGGCATATTCGACAGACTGCTTCAGTAGTTCAACCGCCCGCAAGCGTCTCGGTTCATCCTCGTAGCCCAGCATGGCCGAATCCGTGTCATATTCTTTGTCGTCTATGAAGGGAAAGGCGTGATGTACGCTGGATATGAGGACATCTCCGTTTGCGATCATCGGCTCGATCGTTTCCAGATGCTCCCGCGTGACGTTGTAATTAAGCTCAACCCGGCCGAAGCCGAGAGCCATGATCTCTTCGATCATCGCTCTCCCTTCCCGGTGTTTCCTGATATTCCAGCAGGTAGAGAATGAAAATTCGCGCTTATTTATCACAAGGCCTACTCCTTTACGGATCCCAGCATGGCGCCGGAAATGAAATACCTTTGCAGCCAGGGATACACTACGAGAATCGGTACGGTAGCGAACATGATGCTCGCCGCTTTGATGCTCTCCGGCAGTACCGAAATAAGCTGTTCTCCCTGCATGGACAAGGGATCATTGGTCATGCTGTTCATGACAATCTGGTACAGCTTTAGCTGGATCGGGTACAGCTTGGGATCGGTAATGTACATCAAAGCATCCATGAAGCCGTTCCACCGGCCGACGGCATAAAACAAACTGAGCGTGGCGATCGCCGGCATGGAAAGCGGCAAAATAATCCGGGCCAGCGTTTGAAAATGGCTGCTTCCATCGATCTCGGCAGCCTCCGACAAACTGCTCGGGATCGAGCGAATAAATGTGATGAGAATAATGAGAAAAAACGGATTCATCATCGTTGGCAAAATCAGCGATCCGATATGATTCGTCAGATGCAAGCTTCTGATCAGCAAATAATCGGGAATCGTACCTCCGCTGAAAAACATGGTGAGAACAATCAGAAACATGAAAATTTTTCGTCCCCGCAGCCGCTTCGACAATGAATAGGCGGCCGCGATCGTCATCAGCATGGCCAGGCCGGTATAGCCCGCCGTCAGCAGCAGCGTCAGTCCCAGCGATCTTACCATCGTGTTGTCCTGAAAGATTTTCCGGTAGGCTTCGATCGTGAGATCGAGCGGAATCACGGTCACCTCTCCGGACAGAATGGCGCGGTTGGAGCTAAGCGACATGGACGCGATGTGCAAAAGGGGCGCGAGGCACAAAATGACGAATACGGCGATCAAGCCCATGTTGAAGAACCGGAAAAGCCGATCCCCCGTTGTCCGGGCCATCCTCTGTCGATGGTTTACAGCGCTCATCAGAACACTCCGTTTTCCGTTATTTTTTTGGCGATATAATTCGCGGACAGCAGCAGCACGATGCCAAGCACGGCCTGAAACAAACCGACGGCGGTGGCAATCGAGTAATCGCCCGTCTGGATCCCCGTTTTATATACGAAGGTGCTGATCACTTCCGAAAAATCGCGGACGCTCACATTACCGATGACATACGGCCGGTCGAAGCCGATCTGGACAATTTCCCCGATCTTGAGAATGAGCAGAACGATAATCGTCGGCCGGATGCCCGGGAGCGTCACCGACCACATTTTGCGCAGCCGCCCCGCCCCATCGACGGCGGCGGCCTCGTACAGCTCGGTATTCACCCCGGTGATGGCGGCCAAATAAATGATCGTTCCCCAGCCCGCGCTTTGCCATACGCCGACAGCCAAATACGTAATCAACCAATTGTATTTGTCCGTCAGGAACGGAACCGGATCGAAGCCAAGATAACCAAGCAGCAAATTGACAATGCCCGTATTCGTGGCAAACACCTGGTACATGATGCCTCCGATAATGACCCAGGACAGAAAGTGCGGCAGGTACAGCGCCGTTTGCGCGAATTTTTTAAACCGGCGTCCGGTCAATTCGTTGAGCAGCAGCGCAAGCACGATGGGAGCGGGAAAGGATACGAGCAGATCCAGCAAGTTCAGCATGAAGGTGTTCCTAAGCGCTTCATAGAAGCTGCTCATGCCAAACACTTCCCGGAAAACATCCAGACCGACCCAGGGGCTGCCGCCCACGCCTTTGAACAGATTGTAGTCCTTAAAAGCGATCAGAATTCCGTACATGGGACCATACTTAAAAACCAGAAAGTAAGCGAGCGGCAGGATCAATAAAACGTACAATTGCCAATGGCGATAGAAGTAAAGTCCGAAAGATCTCATTTCTTCATCGTCTTAAAGGCTTCCGTGCGTTCCTGCTGGATAGCGTCGCCGCCGCTGGCCATGTAGTCCTTCAGCAGATCATCGTAGACTTTGTTGAAATCCGCCGGTTTTGCCATAATGCTCTTGACGATGAGCTCGTTGTATTTATCCTGCAGCGTCGGAATGTACTTGTTCTCGGCTTCGATCGGAGTCGTAAAATTCGCATAGTTGATCGTGTCCGTCAGCGACATTTTGTAGGCATCTTTCACATATTGCTGAAATTGTTCAGGTACGGCCGCAGCGGCAGCTTCCCAGTTTTTCTCGTCGCTGCCGAAATCCTCGCCTTGGGTAATCATTACAATATCGTTGGAATTGTACATCCGTTTGCTCGTTTCGTCGGAATCGGAGCGGTGAGGCAGACCGTCCACCAGTGTGTAGTCCTCTCCTTCAACTCCGTTCATCAGCGTAAACAATACGTCCGGCTGAGCCATCCAGTCCAAATATTTGATGGCTTCCACTCCGCGCTTGCTTGACGCCGGAATCATCAGGTAAAAACCTGTCGGATCGTACTCCGGCTTCAGATGTTTGCCCGCATTGTTGGTGTAAGGATCGATAGGGACGAGTTCTGATCCGGAAACGTTCTGCGTCAACACTTTGGCAATGCCGGGGGTGTCGTTGTAGCTGTTGCCCAGATTATCGCTGTACATGCCGACTTTGCCGGTCATCACATCCTGAAAAACCTGTTTCTCATCCTTATCGAGCGCAAAGTCCGGACTCAACAGACCCTCGTTATAGAGCTTGTTGAGAAACTGAACCGCATCTTTGTGGCCGGGCAGCAGCAGAGGGTAACCCAAGCTTTCCGACAATGTATAGCGCTGCTCGTCCGTGAGTCCGTCCTGGATGAAGGACCACACGATCGGCTCGATGGACGCCGGGGTCAGCGAGAAGCCCAGCGGAATAACTTTGCCGCCCGTTTGACCTGGATCCTTTTCTTTGAAAGCTTTCAAGGTTTGATAAACTTCGTCGGTCGTCTTCGGCATCGGCAGGCCCAGCTTGTCCAGCCAGTCCTTGCGGATCAGGTTTTCATATTTGCCCGTATTGACCCGCAGTCCCGGGATCGAGTACTGGACACCTTCAACCTTGCCGCGATCCAGCGTGGAAGCCAGATATTTCTTCAGGTTCGGCCCGTACTGGTCAATGAGCGAATCTAGCGCCAGCAGACCGCCGTCCTTGGCATAGCCGTATGAGGTGAGAACATTGGTGTTGGCGAATACGATATCCGGCGCATCGCCGCTGGACATCATGACATTCACTTTATCGGTGGCGTCGGTACGCGGAATCGGCACAAATTCTACTTTAATATTATTGGGGTCGCCAAAATTCTTCTGCACATAATCGGTCCAATAATTGTCCGTGACCGTAACCCCCGCCGGCGAATTGCCTCTGTCGAAAATACCCACCTTAAGCGTAACCTGCTCCGTCTTGGTCGCGGGCTTCTCCGACGACGACGCCGGAGCCCCGTTATTGGCGGCCGGCGAACATCCTGCCAGCAAACCCGTTATTGCGACAACCGATAGAACGTAACTCCACACTTTCTTCCTCATAATTCACCTCGCCATAAGTTTTGACTGCAATTACGTTATAGCGTCTTTTGGACAAGCTGAACAATTTACATGTTTCCGTGGGATATACAAAAAAGCAGATTGGCCGCCGGCCGTCAAATCAGCTGCGGAACATACCAAATTCAGCGAACAAACGAATTTCAGCAAGCATAAGAAAAGCCCAAAACCGCGCGGCAAGGGCTCATTGTACATATTAAGATCCGGTCTTGCTTCGTCCTTGCTGCATCCGTCTGCGGTAATCCCCGGGGGACACGCCCACCATTTTCTTGAAGATTCTTCCGAAAGAAATCGTATGCTCGTAACCGACTTCCCGGGAAATCTCGTTGATCGATTTGTCGCTTTCGCGCAGCAATTTTTGCGCCTGGCCGACACGCAGCCCGATCAGAAAATCGACAAACTTGACGTCGAACTCCTCTTTAAATAATTGGCTGGCGTATTTTCCGTTAATCCCGAACCGTTCGCTGATATGATTCAGAGACAAATCGGGATCGTCGTAATGGTCCTCGATATACTTTTTGATTTCGTAAATCAGATGGTCTTTGCTTCCGGACTCCAGAAAACCGGTATATTTATCGTACAGCTTCCCAATCAGCGACTCGTACAGGCCCCTGATTTCCGTCATCGATTCGCGCTCCGCGAGCGCCCCGATCATCTTGGGATAAGTAACGTCCTGCCAATATTCGTTGATTTCCGGCGATATCTCTTCCATCTCCCGGGCGAAACGGTGCATCAAATAATTTAGGAGCAGCTGCATTTCGTCGTTCCTCAGCACCTGTTCTCCCAAATGATCGAAAATTCGGGCGAAATCGTTCCGCCATTCCGGCGACGGAATCCTGAAGTGGTGGATCATGTCCTCCAGCCATTTATAGTAGAGCGAATTAACGGCGTTCTCCCTGTCTTTGATTTCCCGGTAAATAATGATCCGGTTGTTGCCCGCCGTCATTTTAAATTGCAGCGCGGAGAGAGCATCGCGGTAAGACGCCTTGATTTTGGATAAATCGTCAACCGGTGAGCCAACGCCTATCGTTATGGAAAAAATCAGTTCTTCTTCTGCCCGCTTGCGCAGCTTTTCAAATACGTTTTCGGCGGAAAACAAGTCGTTCCCGTCTTCCGGCTGAACGCCAATGATCAGGGCCAACCGGTCGCCGGATATCCATTCCGTATAGACCCTTTTTCCTCCGGAATCCGCTATCGACTCGATTTCCCTTTCCAGCCTCTCCTTTGACGCGAGCAGTTCCTCCGGATTTTGGCGCAGCAACGGAACGTACTTGTCGATCTCCATAATGGCCAAAATAAGACTGCACGGCGTTTGCGGCAGCCCAAACAATTGAGCATACTCCTGCCATTCTTGCATGGGCACGGAATTCTCATCATCCTGAAGCTCAATGAAAAATTGCTTGCGTTTGACACGAAGGTTCTCCGCCTGCTGCCGATCCATCTGATCCATACGCGTCAGCATAGTATCGAATGCCTGTTCAATGATCGAAAACTCATCCCGCCCCGGCGTTTTCTCCTCATGCTGATAAGTAGAGACCCGCCGTACCATATTTTCGATCGGCCTATAGTTTCTTCGAGTGATATACATGATCAAAGCAATGACGGCAATTAAAGCGAGCACAATGATCGCCAAAGGAATCAAGGACAATATGGCGGCCTGGCCAATTAGATTGCCGCCTGTCGTTCCGCTTGAAAATTGCCAGCCGATGTAACCGGAATTCAAAGAAGTGAGCGGTTTCGATCTGGAGCCGGCCGGACTGGTCGAATAGATCAAATTCCCCTGCTCATCAAAAATGTTCATGAAGCTCCGAACACCGCTCCTTAGCTTTCCGGCCATCGATAAAAGAGGACCCGCTTTCACATTAAGTACAATAATCCCCTCGTCGCCGATGTTCTTGGTTATGGAAATGATTCGCTCTGGGGGATCAATAAGCGGAAACTCGGAATAGGAGCGGATTGACGACCAATGATCGTTTTGCGGATGACTTTGCAGGCCGAGCACAAACGATTTGTCCTGAAAATCGGCAAGCTTTTTGATGTACCCTCCCGTTAATACCATTCCGTCTCTTTTTCTGTAAAAGTAAACTGACTGTATCAACGGATTATTGCGAATTTTGGATATTTGGCTGGAGGCCTTGTAGTTAATCAGATTGGATTCATAAGTGCTCCCGTTAAAAAAATCGTTGATCGCTTCGTTTTTAACCATTTGGTTGGCGAGCGTCAGTTCAATATTTTTCAAAGCGGACGTCATGCCGTCCATCACATGGTTCGCATACGTGTCGCTGGCCTTTTGGTTCTCCCGGATTAAATTGCCGTACGTAATCGCATAGGTAATCGAAATAATAACCGCTCCGGAAACGAAGAGGATCACGAAGTGGGAAAGAAGCAGACGCTTGTACCATTTTTTATTTCCCATGACATCCCCCATCCTTCCAACTTTCCTGTTATCGTCATAGGTTAAATAAGCCTACCAACATTATCATAGCTGTGCAGTGTTAACGCAGTATTGCTCATCCTAAAAGTTAACAAATCAGCCTATGCCTCCAATGAGTCCGCTCTTTCAACTACGAAGAAATCCCGCCCTGGACTCCGCCGCAGGTTATGCGCCCGGCGCCTATCGCCACGCTTGCCCACACCACCCGAGCATCGGCACAATATCATATCTTTAGGAGACATAGACCGCATTTCAAAATAGTGAGGGGATACTCCGATGATCTATACAGCGCTTGGCGATTCGATTACTTTTGGGAAAGACGCCTCTTCATGGACCAGGTCTTATCCCAGGCTGGCTGCCCTCAAGCTGATGTCGACCACCCCGCGGGTGAACGGCTCCTATGTGATCGCCCAATCCGGATGGAACAGCAGCGATCTGCTGGATGCCGTCGTCTGGTCGGGCACTCCGGTCCTTAGCCACTCGTCCGTCGTTTCCATTTGGATCGGGGGCGTGGATGTCGCGGATGCCGCATTATATGCGCTGGGCAATGAACAGACCTTTACCGCGGAGCAATTCATCGGCCGTTACAGACGCAACCTGCGCGCCTTGATGGCGCACGTTAAACGCGTCACTCGCGCCCATATCGTGTGCTGCACGCAGTACAACCCGTTTCCGAACAGCCCGCTGGCGGCAGCGGCCATCGGTGCGCTTAATTTAACAACCAAAGGGATCGCCCAAAGCTACGGCATCTCCGTCGCGCCGGTTCACTCCTGGTTTGAGGGGAAACAAACGGAATTAATTCACGGGTATCGCAGGGGGGTCTTGGAAGATGCGCTAGCCGGTATTACCGGCGGCATACTGCCCATCCATCCCAATGACGAGGGCCATCAACTGATCGCCAGAAAACTGACGCCTTATCTGGTTCCGGAACAGCATGCTACCATCAAAAAAGCCGCCAAGCGGCGGTGAATGACAAAAGAGGCCGAGCCCCGATTCATCTGGGATGAAAGGGGCTCGGCTTCTTTTTGCTGCTTGATTATTCATTAAAAACGATTATTTTACCGAAAAGCGCACATCGTCAAAATTGCCGACGTACTTATACGTTCCGTTTGTCGTACCCTTCAGCACAAGATAGATGTCCTGTACGCCGGTCAGCGTTTGATTCAAATCCCCGCTCACCGTTCGGTACGTTGTCCATCCGCTTGCCGTCGGAGGCACCGCAAGTGTTCCGACCAAAGGTCCGTCGACCGCGCCAAGATGAACTTCAACCGTGGAATCGGCCGCGCAGTTCCCAGTATTGCCCGCGTACTCAACGGACCATTGATTGACGCCCGCACCGCCGAAGTTCATGTTCTTGTATGCGAGCCAGGCACCAGAGTACGTATTCTTCACCACAGTGCCGCCGTTACCGCCTTCCGTCCCTAACGGAGTATTGTTGTTAGGGTTAAGCGCCGTGGACCAGGCGTCGTATTTCTCGAATTCCATTCTGGCAAAGTCCGCTCTGGTCTTCTCAAAGGAAAATCTGTCGAAGTTGCCGATGTAAGTGAACGCGCTGGTCGTCGTGCCTTTCAGAATGATGTACACATTTTGTTTCCCGGTTACCGTTGTGGTCAAATCGGCCGTAGCGGTTCGATAGGTTCCCCAACCGCTGCCGGTATTGGCCAGATTTACGGTGCCGACCAAGGTTCCGTCGACGGCACCCAAACGGATTTCCGCCCGGGCGTCGGCCGGAGCTTTTTGGGAAGGAGCGTCATAAACCATCTGCACAAAGTTCATACCGTCCGTCCCGAAATTCACGTTTTTATAAAGAAGCCAAGCGCCGTCAAACGTGTTTTTAACGACCGTGCCGCCATTGCCGCTTTCCGTGCCTAACGGATTGCGGTTATTTGGGTTGACGGCTGTAGTCCAATCGGTTTTTTGTTCGAATTCAATCGCCAATTTTCCGTTTACCGGGTCAATTGTCGGTTCTTGCGGCTGACCGCCCGTATACGTGAAGTTGGCTTTTTCAAAATTGCCGATGTACTTATAAGTACCGTCCGTCGTCCCTTTCAGCACGAGATAAATGTCTTGGACCCCCGTAAGGGTGTTCGTCAAATTGGCAGTTACCGTAGAATAGGTTCCCCAACTGCTTGCATTCGGCGGAGTGGCCACGGTTCCTACCAAGATACCATCAGGAGCACCGAGTCGAACTTCAACCGATGCATTGGCCGCCGTATTCGTGGAGTTGCCGGAATACACGATGGAGAATTGGTTGACGCCTGGGCTGCCGAAATCCAATCCCTTATAGGCCATCCATGCGCCGTTAAACGTATTGGCCACCTGCTGGCTGCCGTTGCCGTTTTCGGTTTTTAGCGGTCCGCCGTTAACCGGATTGACGCTGGTCGTCCATTCGTCGTATTTTTCCAGCTCCAAAGGCGCGAAGTCGTTTCGGGTCGCCTTGAAGCCCCATGTGAAGCGGTCGAAATTGCCGATATAAGGATGCGTGGAATCCGTGCTTCCCTTCATGACAATGTACAAATCCTGAACGCCGGTGACCGTTTTGGACAAGAGCGCCTGGGCCGTATTGTAAGTTCCCCAGTTGCTGCCCGTTGCCTGCAAATTATACGTACCTACCAGCTCGCCGTCGACTCCGCCCATATGGAATTCCAGTACCGCGTCCGCAGGCACCTTATTGGAAGGAGCATCGTATTCAATCGTAACCCTGTTCATGCCTTGGGTTCCGAAATCTACGTCGTTATAGGCGAGCCAGCCTCCGGTAAACGTATTGGCGACTACATTTCCGAAATTGCCCGTTTCGGTGGCCATCGGTTTGTTGTTAAAGGTATTGTTTGCCGTCGACTTACTGCTGAAGCTCTCGAACTCGATCGTATTCGGGTTCGCTGCAGGAGGCTCGGGCTCGACCGGTTCATCCGGCAGATCAGGCTGCAGCTGCGGTACCGGAAGCGGCTCGGGCAGCGGCTCATCGCCTGGCGTTCCCGGGTCTTCGCCCGGCGTCCCCGGATCCGGCTGCGGCTCAGGCTGCGATACGATCGGGTCGGCCAACCACAGGGAGTCATAAATATTGCCGTCAAAATCGTCGACTAAATAAACGTTAACCTGATATTTCTTCGCGTTGACGTTAAAGGTTTGCGTCAGATCGAAGCTGCCGGTTTCCACAGGAACCGCACTGGTGACATAAGCCTGCTGGCCGCCGTTCATCAGTTGGATGACGGCTACCGCGGAATCGGCATAGTTTCCTTTTAATGTCCCCGATACGTCAACGACCATGTTGCCCGTCCGGTTAACGTCGGCATTCAAATCAAAAACGTCCCATTTCACATCGGAAGTATACGCCGCATTCGAAGCTAGCGCTTCGCCCGCAGCCAGATTCAGGCTTTCGTTCGCTTTTACTCTCACCTGAACCTTGCCCGGATCATAGGCTACCGGACCAACGACTTGCGGATTCGCCGTGGCGGTCGTCCAAATATGGCTTCCATCCGTGCTGAATTCATAATCGGAGGCCTGCTCGTAGCCGGGCACATTCGTCCAGCCGAAAGTGTTCGCTGTATCGTTCACAACCGGCTCCGTTGGAGCCGCAGGCTTCGCCATTTCCCGGACTCCGGTCAGGCCGAAGTCGAACGCGATATCCGAGCTGGTTGCGTTAACCTGATGCACTTCCGCAGTGAGCACGTTTGTCCCCTTCACAAGATAGGACGGGTCGATTCTGAACACATTCCGGTCCCGCTCGTCATTAACGGTGGCGTTCGCAAAAGTGTTATATTCCACAGCGCCGGAAGGCATGTTCGTCCGGATGATTTCATGACCGTTCAGATAAACGACCGCTCCGTCATCGCGAATCAAGCTGGCATCAAGCTCCAGATAATCCGCGGGATCGGACGCTTCAAACGTCTTGCGGAAATACGTCGTCGGATACTTGTTGTTGCCGTCCGCTCCGTAGCCGACGACCGTCTTGGCATAATTCTTGTCGTCATAGCCAAGCGGAGCCGTACCCGTGTTCCAGTTGCTGTCGTCATAGGCCTCGCTTGTCCAACCAGTGCCGGCAGATTGTCCTTGATCGTAGTACTTCCAATCCGATCCTTCGACGATCAAGTTTTGCCGGGTGAGCGAATTATCGATACCCGTCGCGTAATCCGTTGTCGGAGGAGCGGCTTTTGCCGATGCGCCCCAAGCCGTATTCGGCGTAGAAGCCATCGTAAAATCAAGGGTGCCGCCGGCCATGATATCGACATAGCTGATCCAGGCTTGATTGAAGTCCGCTCCGTTCAGCTTGGCCGACTGGATAAACCGGTTCGCGCTGGACACGTTGTTCGCTTTGATCGTAAAGGTTTTGCCGCCGTCCAGATGCAGTTTCACTTCCGAGAAAATCGGCGACCCGATCAGGAAATCGGCGTCTCCCGGATTGCCGGGGAACAGACCGAGGGCGCTGTATACGAACCAGGAAGCCATAGCGCCCGCATCGTCGTCCATGGATTGCAGGTACCCTTCCGGATCGTCCCGGTACACACGGGATTTCAACGGAGACGAGTACAGCCCGTGGTTATGGTATTTCTGCGTCACCACTTCCGTCGTATACTGCCGGGCAAAATATTGGGTCAGATAAGGATAGCCCAGATAGTCGAACAAATAAGGCACGTCCAAATCCGTTTCGTTGATGGCCATATATTCATCCTTGTTGAAAAAATCCAACAGCTGCTTGGCCATTTCCGTTTTGTCGCCGATCAGATCGGCCAGACCGTTGACATCCTGCAGAACATCCCAGCGGTACTGCCACAAGTTGCCTTGATAGGCGTATTTATCGACCGCCGTAACGTCCGCCCCGTTGATGTTCGAACCATTCGGCGTAAAGAACCCGATCTTCTGGCCGGTTTCGTCGGCCTGAGTTGGATTCCACAGGTTTTTGTAAGACAGAGCCACTTGCTTGTATTTCTCGTAGGTCGTTTTATCGCCGAGCAGTTCGGCCAATTTCATCGGGAAATAGCCGCTTTTTGCTTTTTCCAGCTGTCCCGACACCTTGTCCTGGTCGCCGAAATTATCCGCGTCAACGGCCATGCCCTGCAGCGCCGTGTACGCGTCAAAATCCCGGAATCCTTTCGAATAAGCGTCGAGAAGCACCGCGCCGTTGAACTCATTGCGCACTGTCGGACTTGGCCAGTAACCGTCCCCCCATTGCGTGTAGCTGCCACGCGTTTTGTACAGGTCTGCCAGGGACTTCACCATATTGTTGAATTCCTTTGGCGTCAGCACGGAGAACAGGGCGTATTTACGGAAATCGTCCCAGGTTGTCCAGCCGTTGTAATACTCAAAATCACTGCCAAGCTCCGAGGCTTGCCGGATCGTGTTCTCATCCCGCCCCGCCTTGAAAGTACCAACAGAGCTCGTCACGTTTTTCGGATGGAGGAACGTATGATACATTTGCGTATAAAATACCCGTTTGTTCTCTTCATCGGCATCGGTAATTTCCACTTTGCCCAGCAAGCCGCTCCAGGTGTCGCGTATTTTCTCGTGCTGCGCGTCGAAATTCCAATCCGCGACATCGTGATCCCGTTCGTATTTGGCTTGCTCTACGCTGATTGGAGAAAGTCCAACCTTTGCTTGTACCACTTTGTTGTTCACCGTGTTGAAATTCACCCACACTCCGCTATTGGAGCCGCTGCGCGTTGCTTCCGTTCCGGTAGCGTCGCCCTGCCAGGAAGTATAGGAATCGAAATTATGGTCGAACTGGATGGAATAATACATCGTGTAATAACCGTTTCCGCACACGTTTTTCGATTTGATCATACCGGAAATTTCGTTGTTGTTCTCCACGCTAAGATTAGCGTCGAGCATACCGGCATAAGAATTGGAGAGATCGACCAAAACCGAGCCGGTGGACGCGGAAGCCGGGAACGTATAACGATGGAAGCCCACGTTATCCGACGCGGTCAGCTCGACGTTGACCCCGGAAGCCAGCGTTACCGCATAATATCCGGCGGAGGCTTGCTCGCTGCTTTTGTCGTACAACTGCTTGTATTCACTGCTGTTCTTCGTAAAAGAACGCGTTTCCGGCATCATCAGAATGTTGCCGCCCGCACCGCTGCAGCCTACTCCGCTAAAACGAAGATGCGAAAATCCCTTTAAATATTTGTCCTGGTAATAGTAACCGCTGAACGCGCCGCCATCACTGTCCGGGCCCAGCGATACGAGACCAAACGGAGTAGAGGGTCCGGGATTCGTCTGTCCGTTGTCTCCCATCGTGTTGATAAACGGATCCACGTAATCGACGGGAGCCAGGTTCGTTCCGGGATAAGCAGGTACCTGGCCTTGATCCACCCCATACAGTTCCAGCTCATAAATCCGGGCAATATTGGAGTCCGAAGCTCCCTTACTCACGTAGAGCCGGAAGAAACGAGCCGAGACCGGAGCCGTCAAGTAGCGATCCACAATGGTCTGCGCATTGTTTTGCACCACGTCGACATCCGTCCAGACGACACCGTCATCACTCTTTTGCAGGCGAAAATTTTTGGTATTCCAGAACGGACTGTTTCCCGTTTCGTTGATCCCGGCATTTTTAACCGTCCATTCATTGATGGTATAAGCCTTTCCCAAATCAAGCTTCAGCCACTTGATGGCCGCGCTCGAGTTATCGCTCCATTTCGTGTCGGCTTTGCCGTCGACGGCATACCTTGCGCTTTCGGTATTGCTGCTTTGACCGGAAGCTTGTACCGTCACATTTAACGCTACGTTCCGGGTCTGCACAGCTGCCGTGGTTGCTGCTGAAACGGTGTTTGTCGTCAGTGATTCCACTAAGCTGTTCAGCAGCAGCAACGCCATAAATACCGAGATGATTCTTTTTGCCATGGCGTATAGTTCCCCTCGCTTCCCTCTTATAATGAACTGTCAGTCATCAACCGTTGGACCATAACCGCAATTTCCGCCCGGGTTACCGGGTGGCTTGGATTGAAGCGGGCGCCGTCCCCCTGGATCAATCCCTTATCCCAAGCCTCATTCACGGCTGATGAAGCCCACGAGGAAATCTCTTTCGCATCGGCAAAAGCAGGAGCTCCGTGGCCCGCCGCCAAATTGAAATATTTCGCCGCGCGCATCAGCGATACCACCGCTTCTTCGCGAGTAATTCGGTCACTTGGCCGGAATTTTCCGTCATATCCCGAAACAATGCCAAGCCCTGCCGCTTGAGTTACCAGTTGCGTGTAATACTGGCCCGAAGGCACATCCGTAAAGGATTTCGCCGGGACGCTTGCTTTCGCGCCCGCATTCCCCGCTTGGTCAACCGAGCGCATGATCAAGGCGACAAATTCGGCCCGGGTAATGCTGCGTTCCGGCGCGTAATGCTGGTCATCGATGCCGTTCACAATATGCTTGGCCGCCAGAGATTTGACGGCCTTCTCAGCCCAGTGACCCGCCAGATCCCCAAAGGTTTTGTTGTATTCCAGAATCGTGTAGTAAGAAAAATGCTGCGCGGTAAAGGTGTACGTGTTCTGATGCAGCGTTCCCGGCGCGTACTCCACCTTTTTGCCGTCAACATAATAAATACCCGCCAGATCGGCAGAAATCCGCTTTGCTTCGTCATCCGTAAGGTTCACGGTTACGGCAGCCGGCTGGTTCAGATTATGAATTTCAGTGACGCTGCCGCCCTTAATTAACTGAATCACCACGGAAAGAACAACTCCCGTGGAAGTATATTCGCGATTGGACTGAAGCGATTGTTCGACCATCGCCTTGGCATCGTTGCTCCAAACGGCGCTCAGTGCCACGCGAATACGCGAGTTTTCATCTTCCGATGACGTGATGGAACCGGCCGGGAAACGAACGGTACGATTGCCGGAGTGTACAATCAGATCCAGGTTTTTATCTCTGAGATCGTTCAAGGACGGCGCAGGGATTTCCAACGCGTTTCCCGATTCCCCGGTCGTCGCCGGAAGCTCAATGGTTACCGCATCCGTCGCTTTTCCCATAGCGTCATTGATTGTGCCGCTGCCAACGATATACCCGCCGTTCTGGCCGCGCTCCGGCACAATGCTGGATCCGTTAGCCTGGCCAGCGGTCGGGGGAATGCTTATGTTGCCCGCTGGAGGCGCTACAGGACTGTTCCCCTCCTGCGGGTCACCTACAGGATCAGGAGCCGGGGTTCCCGGATTGACCGCTTGCTCCGTTAAGGTAAACGTCTTGCTTTCCGTCTCGGTTCCGTCACCTGCGATTACCGTATATAAGCCGGACGGAGCAAGATCCTCATTTGTCGGAATAGAGACCGTTTTGGAATACGCTCCGTCTTTCGGCGTCAACGTATCGATAAAAAACACCGTTTGATTGGGACTAACGATTTTCACCACTACATTGCCGGCCTCGTCCGCAACTGTGCCGGAGACCGTGATTTCACTCCCGCGCCGGACCTCCTTCTGACTCAAATCGAGTGTAAAGGAGCCCGCCGCAAGAGCCGAAACCGGTGAAAGCACGAACAACAAGGCCAAAATGGCCGCTATATATTTCTTCACCGTATCCGTCCTCTCTTTCTTTCTGTCACTGAAGCACAATCGGTTTAGCCAATTGGACCGGAACGCGCGAATCGCTGTTGAACTGGTCAAACACAAATGCCTTCACACTGTACCGGGTTCCCGTTACGTTAAAGTATTGGGAAATCGTAAGCTTGTCCTCCTGCAGCGGAATCGCATTAATCAGGACCGGCGTGTTCCCCTCAAGCAATTCAAAGACGACGTAAGCATCTCCGGAGTAATCCACTTGCTTGTCGGCCGTAATCTCCAGCTTCAGTTGACCTTCTCTCTTCACAACACCCGTGAGCGAGTAAGTCTCTTGAATTCCGCCTTCGGTAAACGGTTGATCCGACGCAAGCGGCAGACCGGCGGACATGCCGGAGGCTGGGTCGGCTTTGACGCGCACCATGACCGTCCCCGCCGGATAATTGCGATCACCGACCGGCTGCGGATTTGCCGTCACATCCTGCCAATTGGCCCCACTGTCGACGCTGTATTCGTAATCCGACAGATCGGAATATCCCGGGACGCTGGTCCATCCGAACAAGTTATGCCCGTCATCCACCACGGGGGATGTAGGAGCCGCTGGGACATTCGGGTCCGTACTCACGATGCTTGCCGCGGAATTATCCCGTTTGTCGACCGCTCTGACCGCAAATTGGTAGGTTTGACCCGTTGCCGCGCCGTTAACAACGTATTGATAATTCGTTTGGCCTTCTTCAACCGGAACATAAGCATTCCAGTTTTTCCCGAGTTTGCCGTCCACTTCGTAAATTCTGAAACCTCGTACGGCATCGTCCACGCTTTTATCCGCCGGTTTGCTCCAGGAAATAACCAGTTTTCCGTCGCCGGTTTGGCCGGCTGCCAAATGACCGACCGGATTCGGTTTACTGTCGTCCCGAACGATTGTATAAGTGTCGAAAGGATTATCTTCACCGGATCTATAGGATTTGATGGTAAAGCTGTCCTCCGTCATTCGAATGCCCGAATAAATCGGTTCGTACGGCTGCTCATACACCGCCGCATAATATCGGTCGACGCCGTTTTTCAGATCGTAATATTTCGTACCGGACGAATTGTTGATCATATACAACGTACCGTCAGGATTCAGCGGATTGCCGTTCGCATCCTTTTGGATATTTTGGACTTTCTTGTCGTTGTACATTTGATAGGATCTCATAAAGGTATGGTCATGCCCCTGCAAAACCACATCGATGCCCAATTCGTCAAAGACCGGGAATAGTGTTTGTCTGAGCGCCAGAATGTCCGAATCAAGCGCATGGTTGCCAAGCGAATAAATCGCTTTGTGGAAAGCGACGACCTTCCACTTCTTATCCGTTTGGGCCACTTCTCTTTTCAGCCACTCCATTTCCTGGTCAAAAGAGGCTTTCTGGCGGTCGTCCCAGCCGATATCCATCGTGTTCAGCACCATAATATGGGCGTCCCCGTAATCGTAGGAGTACACGCTGCCCGGAGGCAACGGATCCGGGATCGAATCATTCGGGTAGTTAAAATGATAATAGTAGTTATCGTTATAGGGTCCTTCATGATTACCTACAGCCGCCATAATCGGCAGGTTCATCAGCATGTCCTGCGGTTGGCCAAAGTAGTCGAGCCACTGTGATTCCAGCGAACCGGCATCCACTTCGTCGCCGGTCATAACCAGGAATTTGGCGTTCGGATAATCGGTAAGGCCGTTTTTCAGCGTGTTGGCCCAAACTTCATAATCATTTGTATTTGAGCCTTGGGAATCCGTCATGTAGAGAAAATCATAATCATTCTCATTAGGGGCCTCGGTTGTAAAACTGCCGGTTTGACTCCAGTTCCCGTCGCTGCCGACCCGGTATTTATAGGCTGTTCCGGGATTCAAGCCTTGTGCGACGACTTTATGGCTGATAAATGATCCCGTTGTGTCGTTCGTGATTTTCAGGTTGTTTAATACACGCGTATCCTCCGGCTTTCCTACGAACCGCTGCACCGCGCCGGAACCGAAATCCTGATCCGCAGGCACGATTTCCACGATGCTGTCCTTGATGTTGGCCGGAGCCTTATCCGGATTTTCGTACGTAGTGTACCAGGCAAAGGAACGGTTGGTCTGAGCGCTGCCGAAGAGCGACATGGCGATAGCTATCGGCGAATAATTTCCTAAATCGTTGGCGGGATTAAATGCAAAGCTGCCAACGACCGTCCCGTCCGCAAGCTGCAGTCCGGCTTGTCCGTCATACGAAACGGAGACTTTTTGCCCCGGATTGATTCTGGAGGACAAATTCAGCTCCAATTCGGACGGATCGGTACCTTGTTCTACGTTTTGCACATCGGTCGCTTGCCCGTCGGCCTGAAGCGTGAAATGCTGTTCCAAAGCAGCAGGCAATCCGTTTATAGCGGAGGGCATAGTAAGCGTGGCAGTCAGGCCGGTATTGGATACTGCTCCGGCTACGGGTCCGGCATAATCTTGCGGAAGGAAAAAAGCATAGCTCGGAACGATTTCCTTAGCTATATTTTGTGTGGACCAGCGCAAATAAAGATTGGAGCCGCCGCTTTCTTCGAAATACTCCACTTTGAAGTTGTATTTCGTACCGCCCTGAAGCGTGATAGGAACGCTAATTTGTTCCTTATCCCAGTCGTTTTCCCAATGGTCAATGACAAGCTGGTCATTGATCCACAGCTTGAAGCCGTTATCGCCAATCATGTAAAACGTGTAGTCTCCTGTCTCCGGAGGCATGATTTGTCCGGTCCAGCGAGCATTGGCATGATCCTGGCTGCCGGTCATGGACTGAAGAGTCGGGTCCAGATTCGTGAAATTAATTTGTGGGTCTACGGTTGTTGCTTTATGATCGCCAAAGCTGAAATCGCTGTTTCCCGAATAATATTCGGCAAGCAAGCCTTGGTCTTTTTCAATTAGGGGAGGCGCACTCAGTTCCAGGGAGAAAAAGAGGTCGGAACTGTCGGCTCGCTGCTGATGAACTTCCGCAGCAATCACATTGGTTCCGTTCACCAAAAGGGAGGGATCGATGTCAAAGTGTTCATCGTTCCGTTCGTCGCCCACGGCAACGGGGGATAAAGTACTGGACGAAATGGTGCCCGCAGGCAAGTTGGTACGGTATACTTCTTGACCGTTCAAGTAAATAACCGCGCCGTCATCACGGACGAGAGTAGCGGCCAGTTGCCCAATCGAATTGACATCCGTTACTTGAAACTCTTTGCGGAAATAAGTTGTAATGTACTTGTTGCTGGAACTCGGGCCGTACTCAATCCAGGTTGTCAGATCGAGTCCCTTGCCGGCGCTCGCATAACCAAGCGGTGCCCCGGCCGTTTTCCAGGCACTGTCGTCGAAATCCGGTTCGCGCCAGCTTGTTCCCTGGTCGGAGCCGTTATCCAAATAGGCCCAGTCGCTGTCCTTAGGAATCAACTGCGACCCGTTTCCGGCAACTCGCACTTCGGCGGTTGGAGTCAAGGAAACCGTTACGAGCGCGGAGGCTTTCAATCCCCCGTCTACAGCAGCAGCCGTAATTCCGGTTGTCCCCGCTCCTACCGCGGTTACCGTTCCATCTTCGGCTACAGTTGCTACGTTCTCATCGTCCGCTGACCAGATATATGCGGGGGTTGTTGCATTCTCCGGCGCTATTACCGCGGACAGCTTCTCCGTTTGCCCTAAGGCCAAATTCAGACTAGACTTGTCCAAACTAATTCCCGACACCGGAATGGAGGCAGGCTGCTCAATTGGCTGTCCGGTTGCCGGTTCTTGGCCGTTTGGATTTTGACCGGCCGGTTCTTCCGTCACCGTTGTCTCGTAAGCCTCAAACTCGTAGATATTCGCGGAATATTGGCCTGCAGCTAGATCTGCGGCCCCCGGGTTGGTGATGCTAAGCTTGAAATATCTGGCGGTTACCGGTATATCCAGATTATGCACGGTTACTCCGGAAGTATTACCCTGAACCGTAACGACGGGGTTCCAGTTCGTGTCATCGTCACTGGTTTCGATGGTAAAATCCTTCGTATTCAGCTCCTCCGGTTCTCCGGCTGCGCTTGCATGCGCAACTACAAAACGGGTCACTGTCGCTTCGGCGCCAACGTCAACTTTGAGCCAGTACGGGTTGTCTGCACTGGGCAAGTCGCTGCCCCCGACATAACTCCATTTTCCGCTTCCCAGGCTGCCGTCAATGGCTTTCGCCGGACCAAACTCGTCGGAAACGGACCCGATAGCGGTAGCCGTTACGCCTTCGCCGGCAAATGCGTTCCTCTCCACAGATTCCGCGACTGCCGGATGCACCGGGGCAAAACCCGAAGTCAGCAACGAGGTTACAAGCAGTATCGCTGCCAGCACGCGGCTTGTCAGCATGATTCCTCTCTTCACTCTCCCTCTTCCCTCCTGTATAAAATAATTTCATTAGGAATCATAAAGACTGGGGGGGCTTCATTCAATTCATCCTCCGTAAAGCCGGGATAAAGTTTATGTAAAACCCCGGATGGAAGTCACTGGGGGATTCCTCTTTTTTCCAGGGAGAGATAATTACTTTATTTCCGTTTCTCCTTGTATTTGTAATTACAGGATGTTATATGGAACTGGGCGGTAAGAAATCGGAGGGGGCTTTTTTAGAAATAAAACTTTGAGGGGACTTCGTGGAATCGATTTCATCCATATGGAAATATTGTCCTTCTTAAGTACTTCAAGACAGATTAGGAATTGTAAACTACGGGTCATTGGAAGGTAAAGTCATGCAAATTTGAAAACAAAAATAATACAAATTATTTTCGTTATCCGAAAATATCTCGTTTTTGATTTTAGGCACCATAATAAAAGGCCCTGCGACGACAACCCGTCGGGCAGGACCTTTCTATTTTTACCAACTGCCGTTTTCTAAATGTTGGCCAAATACTGCTCCAGCTGATCGAAGGTTCCGCCAAAGCCTTGCTTCATGGAATCGAACATGCTCTTGTACATTTCGCTTCCCTCCTCCGTCCCGTTAACAGGCCCGCCGCGCAAGGTTAGCTTCGTTTTTCCGTCCAGTTCCTCGAAAGTCACTACGTAGAGGATCTCTTCCGGGAAAGCAGTACTGAAAGGAGCTGGTACGATGCGGCCTTCCGGGTCCGAAAAAGAATTGATATACACGATTTTTTCGGGGGCTTCGATTTCCCGAAACACGAATCTCCCCCACATTTCAACCCCTTCCGGGGAACTCATACTGAAGTGGAAAATGCCGCCGGGACGAAAGTCAAACTCGGCCACGCCCAATTCAAAGCCTACCGGTCCCCACCAGCGCTTGAGATGATCGACCTCTGACCATGTCTTGAAAACAATTTCACGCGGAGCATCAAAGGTGCGAGTGAACTCAAAATCGAAGTTTTCAGTCATGTCAATCCTCCCAAAAAAGAATATATTGAATCAAAGCAATCCGCACCCGAAGTGCCGGTTTGCCGGGACTCCGATACTTCCGTTTACGGGTGAAATTCGTCCTTCTGCTGCAGCTTGCGCAAATAAGCATCCATGTTGTCGAATTTTTCCTCCCAGACCCGTCTGAAGGAATCGAGCCAGGCGCCCATCTCCTGCAGCGGCTCCGCCCGCAATTGGTAAATCCGCTTATTCGCAACCGGCCGGACCTCCACAAGACCGGCATCGCTAAGAACCCGAAGATGCTTGGAGGTTTGGGGCTGGTTCAGTTCAAGCCGATCGGCGATTTCTCCCACAGGCAGCGGACCGTCGCGCAAAAGCTCCACGATGTCAAACCGGTTCGATTCGGCAAGAGCGGAAAATGTCGTTAAGTTCATAAGCCATCTACTCCCCACTATGCTTTGGTTTTAAATATACCCAATGGGGAATATATAAGTCAAGGAATATCGATTCCCTAGCGTAAGGTGAGATGATTTCACAATTTATGGGGAACAAGCACAGGCAGCGTGCAGGCAATCATGAGTAATATAAAGTAAAAAAGAACGACGAGGTGATCCACGAATGGCAAATTCGGCAAAGATCCGAAATAAGGCAAAACAACTAAAAGGCCAGCCGGTTTGCGTGACGTTGTATGACGGAAGGACGTACGTAGGGTGGATAACGGGAATCGATCGGGACGGAGTGACCCTGTCCACACAGCAGAAAACCAAAAAATCGAAAAAATCGTCCCGCACCCGCTCGCGAAAACAAAAAGCCGCCGTATCCGCGTTTATGCCATTGTTTGGCTCTTTTATGGGCGGACTTGGGGGATTCGGCTCCTTTGGAGGCGGTAGTGCCGGCAGACCACCCGGTGCGGGCTTCGGTGGAGCCGGAGGGCCTGGAGGGCCTGGCAGACCTGGAGGATATGGCAGACCCGGGGCATATGGCAGACCAGGAGCATACGGGAGACCAGGAGCATACGGGAGACCAGGAATACCAGGAGGACCTGAAGGGGATGGAGGGGCCGGGGCCGGAGCGGAAGCGGCCGGGGCTGCGGCGGCTGGCTCCACGGGGGGCCGTGTCGGCTTCTTCGGCATGGTGCAAAAAGCGGTCCCGTACGTGCAAATGGGCTACAACGCGATTAAGTCCATCATGCCGCTTTTTAACGCAATGAAAGGGCTGATGTGATGCTTTAAGGCGGCCCGAACGAATTTAGATAAAAAGACACCCTTGCGGTGTCTTTTGTATCTGAATTCCATTGCATCAAACAAGCTGCGCTGATCTTTACTCAAGAGCAAAGAAACTGCAAAAAGAAAGCACTTAACCCACTCAAACTCTTGCTGGTGTTGCTCTTGCAGATTGTTGCTCCCTATTCGTTGTTCCCATCTCATTGCTTTCCGTTAATGCTCAAAGACCTAAAAAACTCTTCATTTTTTGTTTGTAGAAGAGATCTTTTCATATTCCTGCAAAAGTACAGTTATTTCACTCGATTAACCGCATTTTCGCAAAATACCTGCAAAAGTGCAGGCTTTGGGTCTGCAAAGCAGCAATTGAGGACGTATTCGGCTCAAAAACTGCATATTTGCAGGTTTTTACCTCCAGTTCTGCGACGAAGCCGGAAATTACTGCACTTTTGCAGGTATTTTAGCAACGGAACAGCAATAAGTGGCCCGAAAAGGACAAAACAGCCGAGCGTCAGCAATGCTCTTTCATTTGCTTGGCGATGTCCTACTCTCCTAGAACCCTTCGGTCCAAGTGCTCCCATCGGCCTCCACAAAAAGGGTGTATAAATGAATGATAGTAAGTTACCTGCCTACATCCAAGCAAATATTGCATGAAATGCGATGCGATATGCACCCATATTCTTTGCCCCCTCTTCCAGGAGCGCGTCAAAGGATACGCCGCTGTCTTCGAGACGACCGGACAGTTCTTCTATGTCTTCGCCATGTCCAGCAACGCAATCTTTTTCAGCACCGCTGATTACTTCGTACAGCATATTTTCCGTGATTCTGTCCCGGATTTGCCTTAAGGAACGGTTGATCAAAATCCAATACGCATGGATCGTCTTCATGATCGGGGTGACCCTGCTCGGGATTGCGGACGAGCTATGTTCAAAGGGGATAACCGAACCCGCACGGTTTCCTCATCTATTTTGCCTGCAAAGCATCTCGCAGTTGTTTGATATCGGAGGTCGGCGGCATGCCGAACAATCTGGAATATTCGCGGCTGAACTGGGATTGGCTCTCGTAGCCCACGCTGAAGCCGGCGCCTCCGACATCCGCCGCCCCGGTAAGAATCAGCCTTCGGGCCTCCTGCAACCGGATCCTTTTTTGAAATTGCAACGGACTCATTCCGGTAACCTGTTTGAAATGAAAGTGAAGCGAGGACGGGCTCATGTTTGCGCTTGATGCAAGCTCCGAAATCCGCAGCGGCGAGGCGAGATCATCCCTGATCCGCTCGATTACCCCGGAAATCCGCTGGGAATGGCTGCCGGTTAGCGCCATCTGCCGGACGGCATGTGTGCTGTCATCCTGAAGCACCCGGTACAGCACCTCACGAATACGCATGGGAGCCAGGAGCGGGATGTCCTCAGGGGCTTCCAGCAAGTTCACCAACCGAACCAAAGCATCCATGAACAAAGGACTCCGCTTGCTGAGCGCAAGCCCCCTTCCGGAGTCTTCTTGGGTGTTCCGGTTGAGCCCGGAATCCTTCATAATATCAACGATTTGTTTCGCGCCAAAAAATAGCTGCAGGCACAAATAAGGCGATTCCGGTGTCGCTTGCAAAATTTGGCCTTGCACCGGCATATCGACGGTGACCACAAAGTAGTTCTCGGGGCTATAAATAAAGCTTTCTTGATTGGTAATCACTTGCTTCGACCCTTGTGCGACCACGCAAATCGACGGCTTATATATCGTATGATCCATTTTCGTAAGCTCCGAGGCACGTATGATCCGCAGATCGGGGATGTCCGTCTCATAAACGCCGTCCTTGCCGGTAAAACGTTCAAGACTGCGGATCAATTCTTCATTCAAATTTTGATCGCCGGATTCCATGGTCAATCGTCTCCTCCAGTTCGAAAACAGTTTCAACTCGTTCGTATGTCGGGGTGGATGTCTCCAATAATAAGATCATAGTTCATATTGGAAAAATAAACAAAATCTCTGTCCCCTTCAGGGCGAGTAACGCAAAAAAAGGGACCTGAGCGGTCCCTTTTCTCTTTGTATCCCTCGGCTTATTTGAAGCGGATCACGGGCGCACGCCTCCCTGATAGTCAAGCATCCAGCCCGGATATTCCGGCGGCAGGGCGCTCGCTTCATCAAGCAGCCGGAGCTCTTCGGCGGTGAGTTCCAATTCCGTCGCCGCCAGATTGTCTTCCAGCTGGCTGAGCCGTTTTGCACCTACGATGACGGAAGTCACCACCGGTCTGGACAAAAGCCAAGCCAACGCCACTCTTGCAGGACTGCAGTTATGGGCTTCCGCGATCGGCGTCATGACATCCATAATGTTCCACGCTCTTTCACGGTCGACAATCGGGAAATCGAAGCTGGTGCGCCGCGAACCCTCTGGGCTTTGGTTGTCCCGGTTGAAGCGGCCGGACAACAGTCCGCCGGCGAGCGGACTCCAAATCATCAGCCCCACCTTCTCGGATTCCAGCATAGGACCGAGCTCGCGCTCCAAATCTCTTCCGGCAATGGAATAATAGGCTTGCAGCGACTCGAAACGGGCCCAATTTTTGCGTTCCGAAATCCCCAGCGCTTTGGCGATTTGCCATGCCGACCAGTTGGAGACCCCGATATACCGGACCTTGCCTTGCGTCACAAGATCTTCAAATGCGCGCAGGCTTTCTTCCATCGGCGTGATTCGGTCGAAGCCGTGCATTTGATAAAGATCGATATAGTCCGTCTGAAGACGTCTTAAGCTGCCGTCCACCGCGTCCATAATGTGCTTGCGGGAAAGCCCCACGTCATTTTTGTCCGGACTCAGCCGGTTGAAAACCTTCGTGGCCAACACGACATCTTTGCGGGCGATCCCCAGGTTTTTGAAAGACTGCCCCAACGTAGTTTCACTCTCGCCGTTCGCGTAAGAATCGGCCGTATCGAAGAAATTGATGCCGGCTTCGACTGCGGCCTTCACCATTTCGTCCGCGCCCGATTGGCCTACCTGGCCGATATGTTGAAAGACGCCTTGCCCGCTGCTGAACGTCATCGTTCCCAGGCATAGCTCGGATACAAGAAGCCCGGTATTGCCAAGTGTTTTATATTTCATATCAACTACTCCTTCCGTTTAATGAATGCAGGTCTATTATGCGTCAGTCTTCCGGAAACGGGTTAGTCGATTCATGCGGAAGTTTTGCCTAATCCTCCAAACACCCTCTAAAACTGTTATAACAACAGAGCAGAAAACCCTGCCACATGGTAACGGCGATCCCTCCTGCCAGATAGTTGCCAGGTACCGGATCGGCCCCTGAACTCGCCTCGCTCATACACCTTATTACAATTTTGTACAATTACAAGGATGTTCAAACCAAGCCTTTTCCTTCATTGTTCTATACAAAATGGGGGACGCTGCCCGTAAAAAATTTCGCTTTAACCGTTTTCCGTTCTCCCTCCGACACTTAAAATAGCGGACTTTATGGCTCTATTTCCACTGGAGAGGCCTCATTTTGAATAAATAGCGTCATTTTATGGCCTTATTTCTTCGGAAGAGCTCCTTTTTCTCCCGGTTTTGGACGTGTTGCCGAAAATAAGACCATTTTGCACCGCTATTTTCTAGAAAACGCGGTTTTGGAGTGAAATAAGGCCATTTTATACCGCTATTCGAGAAGTCACCGTTTACCGTTTATCGTTGGTTCCAGACCAGGACGGCTCCTTTCAGCGCCCGCCGCCCCCAATGAGCCATGCAGCAGCGCCATATTGGAATTGGCCGTTGAGAACAACACTACCGCCGGCTTCATAAAAATACCGGACCCTATGATCGTCCCAATCGCCAGCAAGGTTGAAACGAATGATCCGATAGTTTTCTTTAATTCCATCTCTTTCATCTCTTTAGCCATCCCGTTGTCTCCACCTTGTGCCAACTGCCAGATAAATTTACCAATTATTACGTTTCATCGGCAATAGTGACGAGCACCGCCTCCGCTAGCGACCGATCACCGCTTGAGAGCCAGACCCCGACTGTAGGAGAACGGCCTTCCGAAGTCAGAAAACCTCTCAAGTCCGAACTTGTGCCCTCTTCGTAGTCTCTGACGACCTTTTTCCCCTCCGATCTAATATGTCTGATGAATATTCGGGTTGAGCCGTCGAGCCGGACTTGGATGTGCTCCTCTTCAGTCTGGCCCTTCTTCAAATCGGCAGCTCCCGCTCCCGGGCGGGAGACTCGTATGTATTTAGGATTCTTATATACCGTAATTTCGCCTGCTTCCGCGCCGCTCAGTTCTCCGAACAGATCCGTATCCGCCTCATTCCATCCTTCCATAATCGTTTGGTTCTCGTCCACATATACGGTCTTGGATACCGCAAAAGGCAGCAAACGGGCATCGACCATACCTAAGGCGGCAATCCCGCAGATCCCAAACACCAGGTAGACACCGATCAAAGCCGAAAGCATCCGGTTTCTTGGTCGCGTTATTTTCCTAAGCCACGCAAATACTCCTACCCCGATAACGCCTCCCGCCGTATTCAGCAAAACATCGTCCACGTCGCTGCTCCCCAACCCGAGAACATACTGGATGATCTCAAAAGAAAGTGAAACGCCGAGCAGCAGCAGAAGCTTCATTCGAAAGGATCTGCTTGGTGCGGCAAACGCCGTAAAAATTCCCAGGGGAACAAAAATGGCCACGTTGCCGGCTACATTCGCCAAGATTCTCTCCATGCCCATGGATTCGCCGGTGAAATACCCCGTGATGGTGCGAAAAGGAATCAGATTGACGCTCCTGAACGGGAAGTACCCGCCGCGAATAACCACTTCCAGCGGAACCATTTTAAACATAATGATTTGAATCGTAATAACAGCATAAACGGCAAACATGAGGTAAAATATCGCAAGCAAAAATCTGCTGCGGTCTTGTTTAGGCTTCATAAATTGCATTCCCCCTTCAAAATAATTCCTGCTTTCCATTTATTCGGTACACGTTTATTCAAGG
Organism: Paenibacillus terrisolis; assembly: GCF_056171975.1. Lineage (NCBI taxonomy): Bacteria > Bacillati > Bacillota > Bacilli > Caryophanales > Paenibacillaceae > Paenibacillus > Paenibacillus terrisolis. Next base: position 59,359 of record NZ_JBKFGG010000043.1, read on the forward strand.
GAAATAGTTACAAATCTTAAAAAAGCACGATCGAATCTTTAATTTCGAGTAAGACGGCCGGGTTTTGGGGGTGATACCATATGGGAAGAAAGGAGGGGCGATATTTGCGAACCGATAAATGAAAGCGCTTAACTTGTTTTGAACAATCCATATGCGAAGGGTGTGCAATGAATGAGTAGAACGGGCAAAACCATGATTTCGATTTTACTCGCAGCAGCCTTGCTTATCCCGACATACGGTCTTGCTCCGGTGACACAGGCCGATGAGGTTCCGGCGCCGGATGAGACCATAACGGTTTACCATGAAACCTTCGCGAACGGCACCGGCGCCGCGGTGCAGTCGGGCGGCGCGAGCCTGACGCAGGTCACGGACAAAGTGTTTGACGGCAACGATGACGGGGCGGCTCTATATGTAAGCAACCGGGCAAACAATTGGGACGCGGCCGACTTCGGATTCGGCGACCTTGGCCTAGAAGACGGCAAAACTTATACCGTAACCGTGTCTGTCTATGTCGACCCGGATGTGGAGGTCCCGGACGGAGCCCAGGCTTTTCTGCAGACCGTAAACAGCTACGGCTGGCTGGCCGGAGCCACTTTTGCGCCGGGCGGCGCCAGTGTTCTGACGGGAGAGCTTACGGTTGATCTCGCCAAAGACAACGCCCTGCGCGTGCAATCGAGCGAAGAGGGGAAAACGGTCCCCTTTTATATCGGAGACGTTCTGATTACCGGCGAGAATGACTCTCCCGGCGAAGAAGAGCCGCCGCGGCCGCCTGCGGAGGCATTCGCTCCCATCACTTTTGAGGATCAAACGACCGGCGGCTTTGAAGGCAGATCCGGCACCGAAATCCTGACCGTCACGAACGAGGACAATCACACGGAAGGCGGCTCCTACGCCTTAAAAGTAGAAGGCCGAACCGACACGTGGCACGGTCCCTCATTGCGGGTCGAGAAGTACGTGGATCAGGGCGGCGAATACAAAATTTCGGCCTGGGTCAAGCTGATTGATCCCGCCAGTTCGCAGCTTCAATTATCCACCCAGGTCGGCAACGGAAGCAGCGCCAATTATGTCGCTCTCGCGGCAAAAACGATCGGTACCGGCGACGGCTGGGTGTTGTTCGAAGGCACCTATCGATATAACAGCGTAGGCGGCGAATACTTGACCATCTACGTGGAAAGTTCCAACAACGCGGCCGCTTCTTTTTATGTTGACGATATCCGTTTTGAAAGCACCGGCTCCGGGCCGATCGACATCGAAAAAGACCTGGTTCCGCTTAAAACCGCGTATCAAAATGACTTTCTGATCGGAAACGCCATCTCGGCGGAGGATTTGGAGGGCGTCAGACTTGAGCTCCTGAAAATGCACCATAACGTCGCTACGGCAGGCAATGCCATGAAGCCGGATGCGCTGCAGCCCACGAAGGGCGATTTTACTTTTACGGCAGCGGATGCGCTCGTCGATAAGGTTCTGGCCGAAGGGATGGAAATGCACGGTCATGTCCTGGTATGGCACCAGCAATCGCCTGCGTGGATGAATACGGCCACGGACGCGGAGGGCCATTCCGTCCCCTTGGAGCGCGATGAAGCGCTGGGCAACTTGCGGACGCATATCAGGACGGTCATGGAGCATTTTGGCGACAAGGTGATCTCCTGGGATGTCGTCAACGAAGCGATGAACGACAACCCGTCCAACCCCGCGGATTGGGAAGCTTCCCTCCGCCAATCCCCATGGTACCAAGCCATCGGGCCGGATTATGTGGAGCAGGCGTTCCTGGCCGCAAGGGAAGTGCTGGACGAACATCCCGATTGGGATATCAAGCTCTATTACAACGATTATAACGAAGATAATCAGAACAAAGCGCAAGCCATTTACAATATGATCAAAGAGCTCAATGATAAATATACCGAGACCCACCCCGGCAAACGCCTGGTAGACGGCGTCGGCATGCAGGCCCATTACAACTTGAACACGAATCCTGACAATGTAAAGCTCTCTCTGGAGAAATTTATATCCCTTGGCGTTGAGGTCAGCATCACCGAGCTGGACATTCAGGCCGGCGGCAACTACCGGCTCTCCGAACGGCAAGCGAACGCTCAGGGTTATTTATACGCGCAATTGTTTAACATTTTCAAGTCCCACGCCGAGCACATTAACCGGGTAACCTTCTGGGGCCTTGATGACAATACAAGCTGGAGAGCTTCCTCCAATCCGCTGCTGTTCGATAAAAATCTCAAGTCCAAACCTGCCTATTACGGTGTAATCGACCCGGATAAATTTATGGCGGAGCATCCGCCGGAGTGGGAAAACGCCAACCGGTCCACCGCTTATTACGGGAAGCCCGCTGTGGACGGGACGGTTGACGCCATATGGAGCCGGACGCCCGCCCTGCCGGTCAACCGGTATCAGATGGCTTGGCAAGGCGCGACCGGCGTCGCCAAGGTACTTTGGGATGACCAGAACCTGTACGTGTTGATCCAGGTCAGCGATGCGCAGCTTGATAAGACCAGCGTCAACGTCTGGGAGCAGGATTCGGTCGAAATTTTCCTGGACGAAAACAACGGGAAGACGTCCTTTTATCAAGATGACGATGGGCAGTATAGAGTAAATTTCGAAAACGAGTCTTCATTTAATCCGGAAGGATTCTCCGAAGGTTTCGAATCGGCGACCTCGGTTTCCGGCACGAACTATACGGTTGAAGCCAAGATTTCGTTCAAAAAGCTCGTCCCGGCCAACAACAAGCAGATCGGTTACGACGCACAGATCAATGACGCCAAGGACGGCGCCCGCCAAAGCGTATCCGCTTGGAACGATACGACAGGCAGCGGGTATCAGGATCCATCCGTATTCGGCGTGCTCACGCTTACCGGCAAGCCGGCTCCGCCTAGCGGAGGCGACAACGGCAATAACGGCTCCGGCGGTAACGGCGGTAGCGCAGGCGGCGGTGGCGGAAGTGCCGGTACGGGCAGCAGCGGTTCCGGCGGCGGATCTGCTCCGCAGGCAGCTACCGTGGAAGTCAAGGACGGCGGAATTGCGATCAAGCCGGAGATAAAAACCGCGGGCGGACATGCGAAAGCGATCATTGCGAGCTCTACATTGAGCAAGGCGCTGGAACAGGCGGCCGCAGTTGCCGGCAAGAAACAAATCGCCATCGAAGTAGCGAAGCAAGCCGGCGCACAATCGTACGAGGTGCAGCTCCCGGCCAAAAGTCTGCGGGATAACACCCAATTGGAGCTGCTGATCAAGACGGAAGTCGCTGCTTTGCAGGTTCCCGGCAACTTACTGTCCAATCGGGATTTGAATACCGAAGACGTGTCCATCCTCATCGGCCGAGGTTCGCCGGACAATCTGAGCGCTGCGGTTCGGGAACAAATCGGCGACCGCCCGATGGTTCATTTAAGCCTAAGCGCAGGCGGAAATGAAGTTGCCTGGCATAACCCGGACGCTCCCGTTACAGTAGCCATCCCTTATAAGCCGGCGGCGGAAGAGAAGGGTAATTCAGACCGCATCGTCGTTTGGCATATCGATAGCCAAGGTCATCCGGTATCCGTCCCGAATGGACGATACGACGCTCCGTCGGGGGCAGTGGTTTTTCATACGGATCACTTCAGCACCTATGCCGTTTCCTATGTATCGAAAACCTTTGATGATCTTGAGCATGCTCACTGGGCCAAGCAGGCCATTGGCGCCATGACCGCCCGCGATATCATCAAGGGAACCGGCGGAAGCGGCTTTTCTCCCGAAGCTCCCGTCACGCGGGCGGATTTCGTTGCTCTTCTGGTAAGAGCCCTTGAATTGCATGGAACGGGGCAAACCGGCTCCTTGTTCAGCGATGTCGGACCGGATGCCTATTATCTCGGCGAGCTCTCCGTTGCCACCGAGCTTGGAATCGCTAAAGGCTTTGAGGATAACACGTTCAAACCGGACGGCGGAGTCTCCCGCCAGGACATGATCGTGCTGACCGCACGCGCTCTGGCGGCTGCCGGTATACAAGTCGAAGGCAGCGGAGTACCAAGCGATGATGTGGATGTCTCCGGCGCCTCCGAATATGCCAAGGACAGCCTGGCCGTTCTGCTGGAAGCCGGAATCGTCGAAGGCAAAAACGGCAAGATTGCGCCGAACGACCCGCTTACCCGCGCCGAAGCAGCCGTTATTTTGTACCGAATCTGGAATCTGAAATAGCTGCTATTAATAAAATGGCATAATATAACCCGCCCATTGTCGGCGGGTTATGTTATGCATGCGGTCGACCGATCGCCGCCATGCAGCGAAGCACCTCGCACCGGGAGTTGCGCGCTATTGCCGTTACCTTCCCTCCCGCCCATTCGATTCCATGATAACCAATGGTCAATTCTTTTTGAAATTCGCCGGTGATAGAATGTACGATCAATAATGGGCCCGAACTGGAAAGCTCCCGTTAGCGAATCGAATTAATTAGCTTGTCGCGCCCTATTAACGGGAAATGCTCCCGTTAATTTATGCAAAATGGCCTGTTTCAGCGATTTAACTGGAAATGCTCCCATTAATTTCGGCATAAGAGCAGGGTTACGGCCTAAATCAATGATTTAGCTGGAGGATTTCCTGTTATTACTCTTCCAGATTCAATAAAGCTTCAATTAACAGGAGAATTTCCAGTTAGTGTTAGCCAGCTTAGTTCGGTACAACGAGTTAGTTATCAAGATAACTCCGGCTGGAGTTCAAATCAACCTTTATGCACACGATTAACTGGTAAGCTCCCGTTAGCGATTCGAGTAAATTAGCTTGTCGCGCCCTATTAACGGGAAATGCCCCCACTGCTATGAACGAATTTGTCAATCCCCCTGTTTTTCCCCCTTTAAACTAAGGGTTTTCAATTCCTTGGGCACAGAGACA
>NZ_JBKFGG010000044.1:0-56277 GCF_056171975.1 Paenibacillus terrisolis
CCTGTCACCGGTACGCTTTGAACAACTGTACTATGAAAGGGTTGCTTAAATTGAGCAGTGTCCACTTTTTTGACAGAAGAGCATTATTTATTTTCAGGCTGCCCGCCTGAGAATTTTAGTAAGGCCCGCGGATATGCTCGGCTACCTCGTTCCGGTAAAAGTCATGCAACCGCTGCAGTTCCGCCTCGCTGAACGAAGGAACCGCAATCGCGCCGAGATTGTCTTCAACCTGGCGCACGTTGCGGAATCCCGGGATAACGCAGGACACTTCGGGATGGTCCAAAATCCAGCGCATGGCCGCGCGGGCCATATCTTCCCGGCCTTCCGCGATCCAGTTCAATTGCGAAGCCAGTTCAACGCCTTTAACAAACGGCAGGCCGGCGAACGTCTCGCCTACGTTGAACTGCTCGCCGTTGGCGTTGAAATTCCGGTGATCGTCCGCTTCGAACGTTGTTTCCGGTTTGAATTTTCCGGTCAACAGGCCGCTGGCCAGCGGAAGTCTAACCAGGATGCCAACTCCCGCTTCATGCGCTTTAGGAAACAGCGCTTCGGCCGGTTTTTGGCGGAAAATGTTGAAAATAACCTGCAATGCTTTTACGCCGGGTACCCCGAGGCAAAACAGCCCTTCCTCCACGGTTTCCACGCTGACGCCGTAATGGCGGATTTTGCCTTCGGTTTTCAGCTTGTCCAGCGTTTCGAACACCCGGCCATCCTTCAGGACCGCGAACGGAGGGCAATGAACCTGATACAGGTCGATGCGCTCACGCTGCAGATTTTTCAGGCTGGCTTCGCAATACTCCCGGATCTTGGCTTCGGAGTAATTTCCGAGGTCGTGAATATCTCCAAACCGGCAAAACTTGGTCGCGATATGGATGTCGTCTTCCTTCCCTTTGGTCGCCTTGGCGAGCAGCTGTTCCGCATGTCCTCCTCCGTACACGTCGGCCGTGTCGAAGAAATTGACGCCTTCTCCCATAGCCCGATCCAATCCCCGGAGCGCTTCCGCGTCGTTGGTATTGCCCCAACTTCCTCCAATGGCCCATGTTCCGAAGCTGACCTCGCTGACCTTCAGTTCCGTATTTCCTAATTGACGGTATTTCACAGGTTCCCCTCCTAAAAAGCTACGCTTCGAACCCAATGCTTCGGAAGCGTAACCTTTAATTTAGTCTCATAATTAGAGAGTAATCAAAAAAGCGCTCTCATGCAACCTGTAAGGCTGCAGAGACGCGCTTAGACGTTATCGTCAATTCGGGCGCTGCAATTCAAAGATTTCGCCTAACCGGGAATAGCTGTTTCCCGCCAAGCGGGCGACCGGCTTTAGCCCCTCAGGGTCAATTCGCCCGGCTGTAATCAGCGAGTCGTCGATGTGAAAACGGACGACGCGGCCGATCAGTAAATCGGTCGCCGGAGCCTCTTCGGTGCCGCCCAGCGGGATAGACCGCTCCAGCACGCATTCCATCCGGATCCTGGGTTCGGCTAGCCCGGGTACCGAAACGGCTTCGCTCTGAACCGGAGTCAATCCGGCAAGAGCAACTTCGCTTTCGCCCGGAGGCAGGTTGGACGAGGTCTCATTGAGCCGGCGGATGTAGGACTCATCCGCGATATGAACCACGAAAGCCCCGGCCTTCTGCGCATTTCGGCTCGTATCTTTGGGGATTCCCTGTTTCCTTTGCACGGAAACCGAAAGCAGCGGCGGATTGGCGGAAACGATATTGAAATAGCTGAACGGTGCCGCGTTCAGTACGCCTCCCTCGGAAAGCGTCGTGACAAGCGCAACGGGACGCGGGATAACACTGCCGATAAGCAGCTTGTAATTGTCCCTTTCACTTTGATGGGCCGGATCAATGGATAAGAACATACCCGTTCGGAATCCCCCTTCATGATTATTAAGCCTTTCCTCAATCTTACTTATGCGAAACTGCCCTTGAACCATGCAGCGGCGGCTTCCACTTCCGTTTCGGTAAGCTGATGACCAAACGCCTCCCAATGGACGTTTACCTTGGCCCCGGCATCGCTCAGCAGCTTCTCAAGCTCCTCGGTCTCCGAGGGATGACATATCGGATCCCGGCGTCCGGCTCCGATAAAAACGGGAACCCCGGACAGATTCGGCAGGGTGATGCCTCGCAGCGGAACCATCGGGTGGTGCAGCACAGCGCCTCGCAGCGAGTCCCGGTAATGAAAGAGCAAGCTTGCGGCCATATTCGCTCCGTTCGAATAGCCGACGGCCACCAGATTCCCGCGGTTAAAGCCGTATTTTGCCGCCGCTTCGTCCAGGAACTCATGAAGCTCCCGCGTCCGAAAGACAAGGTCTTCCTCGTCAAACACGCCCGCGGCCAGCCTCCGAAAAAATCGCGGCATCCCATTCTCCAGCACGTTCCCTCTTACGCTGAGGACCGGGGATGCCGGCGAAATCATCTCGGAAAGCGGCAGCAGATCCTGCTCATTGCCGCCGGTGCCGTGAAGCAGCAGGAGCGTAGGCGCCTTATCGGCGCCGTCTTTGCCCTGCTTGAAAATATGTTTCATCACAGGTCCTCCTTCAGGACACGCACCTCGATGGGATCGAGATTTTGCTCGATCACGCCGCGCTGCGGCTCATACCAGCTTGGCAGCATCAGCTTTTCCCCCAGATGCTCGGGCGTCTCGTCGCGGGCAAATCCGGGCGGATCAGTCGCGATCTCGAACAATATGCCGCCTTGCTCCCGGAAATAAACCGCATGAAAATATTGGCGGTCAACGATCGGCGTCGGTTTATATCCGTGCTGCTCGATATGGCTTCTCCATTCCTCGTGCTCCTCGAAATCCTTTGCCCGCCATGCGATATGATGCACCGTACCGGCGCCGCCGGAGCCGTATTCCATCGGGCTAACGTTCACGTCGATGACACTGCCCAGTTCTCCGGTTGCCTTAAAGCGAGCGAAGAAGCCTTCCGTGCCGATCTTTTCGAGACCCATCACCGTTTCCAGCAAATCGGCGGTTTTGTCGGAGGCCACACTGTAAAGAACTGCGCCGCCAAAGCCTTTGATCGCCTTTTCCGCGGGAATCCCGCCAAAAGACCATGTGCTTAGCGGTCCCGCCGCCCGCTCGACCAGCTCAAGCTGCAGCCCGTCGGGATCTCTGAAGGTTACAAATGCCTCGTTAAACCGACGGGTATGCGTCACCGAAACTCTGAATTTACGCAGACGTTCCGTCCAAAAATCCAAGCTTCCTTCAGGAACGACAAAGGTCGTAATTCCGACTTGCCCCGCTCCGATTCGCCCACGCCGGCTGCCTTGCGCAGGAAAGAAGGTCATGATCGTCCCCGGGGTTCCCGCTTCATCGCCAAAGTACAAATGGTACACTTCCGGCGCGTCAAAGTTAATCGTTTTTTTCACCAGCCGCAGTCCCAGTATCCCGGCGTAAAAATCAACGTTGGCCTGAGGGTCGGCGGCAAAAGCGGTGATATGATGAATCCCTGCAGTTACTTGAACCATGGTTCTCCACTCCCTTGTTTTTGGGTTTGTCTATATAGCTGCATCAAAACTTGTTGTAGCTCACGAATTCGCCGACCGGTTTGCGGTACCCGCGAGGGCGGAAGCTTGTGGTGTCCTCTTTTCCGATGACGATCAGCATAGCCGGAACGTAGTTGTCCGGAACCTGAAGGATTCGCCGCACCTCATCGGGATCGAAACCGATCATCGGGCAGGTGTCCCAGCCTTTGTCTTTAGCGATCAGCATCATCTGCATGGCCGACAAGCTAGCGCTGCGAACCGCTTCTTCCCGCATGAACGCTGCGCCCCGGCTTTCGTAAAACGCCTCGGTTGAAGACACGAGCGCGTCGTATTCCTGTTTGCTGAGAACGCCCAGGTTAAGCAGGCCTTCGTTCATGCTTCCCGCATCCTTATGCGCGTCCAATTTGCCTAGCACCAGGATCGCCGCGGAGGCGGTGTGAACTTTATATTGCTTGCCCGAAGCTTGATAAATTTGCTCCTTCAGCTCCGGGTCCTTTACGACGACATAATGGGTATGCTGCAGGTTAAACGCCGACGGCGCAAATTTCGTCAAACTGAAAATCTCGTCCAGTTCCTTATTTTCAATCTCCACGCCTGCAATAAATTTGTTGGCCGAGCGGCGGGATTTTACGACGGTTGAAAAATCATGTTCATTCATAAATAGCTTCCTCCTAAATAAGTGCGAATATGATTATAATATAGCGTCAATCGAATACGATCCGGCGCCGGTAAGTGCGATACCGACAGCCACGGCGATAAGCAGGAGATTTAGTTCATAGCCGCCCGCAGTATTCCAAAAGCCGTTTTTCGCGTGCACGGTGAAGATCGCCACAAGCATCGTGATAACCAGAAGCGCCGCGCCTAACGGCGTAAGTAGTCCGGCTGCGAACAGCAATCCTCCCACGAATTCGGACAATCCGGCCATCACGGCCATCAACACGCCGGGTTTAACCCCGATGGATTCCAGCCAACCGCCCGTTCCTTTGGGGCCGTAGCCGCCGAACCAACCGAACAGCTTTTGCGCTCCGTGCGCCATAAAGCTCAAACCGACAACCAAACGAATGATCAACAAACCTAATGCAATACTCATTTTTAATTTCCCCTTCACCTGTTATTTGTTTTTATTTCAAGAATCTTTATATTGAGATATATTATCTAAAAAATCGCATGACGAGAATTCGGCTTTCGCTTCCTATAATTCCGTCATGCTTGCTTTACATCAGAACCTTGGCAAAAGCATTTATAAAAGCTTTACTTTATCGGCCCTTGCTATTTGTATCCCTCTTGAGCGAATTTACCCAGCTTTTTGAGAAGTTCTGCCGCAATCGCCCGCTCCTCCGGCGTAAGTCCGCCTACCGCTTTTTCGATAACCTCCGTATGCTGCGGAAAAACCTCCTCGATAAACTTCTTGCCCTGCTCGGTAATCTCCGCATAAACAAGACGGCGGTCTTCATCGCAGGTCTGCCGGATAACAAACTGCTTTTTCTCCAACTTATCGACAATATAGGTAATATTGCCGCTGCTCATGAGCACTTTGCCGCCAATTTGCTGGATCGGCTGCCTGCCTTTATGGTACAGGAGCTCAAGAACTCCAAATTCGGTGCGGGTCAGCCCGTATTGACGGATCGCCTTATCGCTGTGCGCATGAACCCATTCGCTTGCCCTCGACAACGTGATGAAAAGATGCAGCGCATCGCTTCTCATTCGGTCTTCGTAATTCTGATTCATGGTAAGCTCACCTCCGTTGATGGATCCATTTTCAAGATGGATTTATATCTGCCCTGTAGTATGCCCGAAAAATATCTTAACATGTATTATCTTAATGTTATTTATCTTAATTTAAAGATACTAGTCATTAAGATAATTGTCAAGCGTCTTTTTATATTTCTTTTAGATACCGTCTAGAGCGCGAAATGTTCCTTTTTACACACATTTCACGAGAGAATTCTCGTTAGAAGCCGAACAAAGCTTTGTTTGCGCTCATTGAACCGGAGAACTCCCATCCGGAGCTCGAAGTCAACTTATTTACGATCTAATAAACGGAAAAGCTCCAGCTAATTTAAGCAAAATGCGGATTTTCGGCGTTTTAACTGGAAATGCTCCCACTAATTTCGGCAAACGAGATGGCCTACGGCCTAAATTGATGATTTAGCTGGAGGATTTCCAGTTAATGTTCGGCCAGATTCAATAAGGGGCCAATTAACAGGAGGATTTCCAGTTAGTACGGTTCCATCGTTGAGAAGTGGCATGAAGAGTCTATTTTGAGTTGACGAGCTACTGGACATTAAATCCCACTTCCCTTTCGTTATGCATAGTAGCTTGAACACCCCTTTTATGACGTCTGCATCAGATGTTTTTTGCTATAGGCCTCGGTTGGACCACCCGCATAGCCGGAGGTTTTCTGTTTTCCACACTTCGCGTGTTCAACAAAAACAGCCCCGCAAAACCGCGAGGCGTCTACTTTATTGGTATGGAATTATTTCTTCTCACCGGACCGGTTGCCGGGATTTACGTACAGCACTACATTAACCGCAAACAACACGACGCTGAGCACGACCAGCGTTCCTCCGATCGACACCAAAGGCTCGAATTGCTCGGAGCCGAGCACCAGAAAAGCAAGACTGAGCATCATCAACGGAAGGCCGATGGAATAGACCCAAAACTGAATTTTGCCGAGCAGGCTTTCACCCGCCTTCGGAAACAGCTCGTAAATGACGCCGGCCAGCGCAAACGAAGCCCAACCCAGCAAATTCACGTGAGCGTGAACACTCTCCAGTTTATAATCATGCTGCATGGACATATACATCCCTAGAAGTATGCCGATCACAAAATAAACGACGGAAACCTTAATATATGCAATTCCCAATCGCCCGCCCCCTCAACTTGGTCAAGTTGTATTGCATTTTAAAAATATGTCACAAGTAAGGGGAATATTCGCTTCGGGCACTTTGAACATTTAGTCGTTAAATTCGAATGTCTATAGAAGGAGCCGCATTGGCCGTACTCTTCTCTGTCGCAAGTTCTTCTTGGTCCTCACTGATTTTTTCGTTTCGTTTTGGTTGGTTGTTTGAACTTGGATCCACTTTTTCTCCTTGCGTTTTGGAGATACCGTCCCCGATCCTCATGTCTAACTGGCTTATCCTCATATCGATCTCCAGGGCATTTTCCAATTTCGATTTATTGACGGTGATTTCGCCGTTTTTTCTCATCTCTGATCTGCTAGCTTTGCTTTCTTGGCTAGGATCGCCCTCCAAGTGACTTCTGTTCATCTTCACTTCCGATCTCAGTCCATCGGATTCCGATTTCATTTTACGCCGAGTATTAACCATTTGAGCAAAATTATCCTTACGAGAGTCGGCGTTAACAAGTTCGTCAATTGAAGCATTCCCCGGCTTATTGGGGTCGATTTTGCCGGAATTCGAATTGTTTGGGTCTTTGCTTGGGGAATCCCCGCCCTGGGTCTTTTCCTTTTTGCTTTCTTCCTGTTCCATTCTCTTTTGCATTATTTGCGTTTCTATGGTTTGAAGCTGCGTATTCAATAATTCAATCCGCTGATTTTTTTGATCATCTGTCAGTTTCTCGTTGGATTTCACGCTGGCAATTTGATCATTGATTTTGCTTTTTTGGTTCATTAAAACTTCGATTTGCTTCTCGAATCGGTCAACGGGTTTGGATGCTGCCGTTTTGGTATGCGGTTGATGGTTAACGGAACCCGAAATTTTCATTTTCTCAACTCCCCCAAATGGTTAATCTTGGATAAAACTCGTTAATAGAGTTATCGGATTAACAGCTATGAAAATGAAGTATCCGGAAAGGTCTTTAACGCCACTCCTCCGGCAGCAATCTGGCGTAATGCGGCTGAAGATAGCGGTCGTCGATCAGCATCAGCAGGCCATGGTCGGTCTCCGAGCGGATCAGACGCCCTCCGGCCTGCAGCACCTTGTTCATGCCCGGAAAAACATATGCGTAATCGAAACCGTCTTTACCGGATTCCTCGAAATATTCTCGCATAATGTCTCGTTCCAGGCCGATTTGCGGCAATCCCACGCCCACGACGGCAACGCCCGTCAGCCGGTCTCCCACAAGGTCGATGCCCTCCGAGAAAATCCCGCCCATGACCGCAAATCCAATGAGGGTGCCTGTCTGCCGCGGGGCAAACGCGGCCAGAAAATTCTCGCGCTCCTCCTCCGTCATGCTGCCCTGCTGCAGCAAAAGCCGGACGTCTTCGGCAACCTCCCGGGCAAAGTCCTCGTAAATCATGTTCATATAAGCGTAAGACGGGAAGAAAAACAGGTAGTTCCCCGGTCGGCCGGAAACACGCTGCAGCAGCAGCCGGACAAGCTTGTCCCGCGTCTGCTCCCGATCCTTAAACCGGGTGGATAACGGCTCGATCCGCACCTCGAGCTGCTCTCTGGAAAACGGAGACGGAACCGAAACCGAATAATCGTCCGGCTCGGCCCCCAGCATATCCCTGTAGAAAGCCATCGGCGAGAGAGTGGCGGAGAAATACACCCGGGAACGAAAGCTTTTGCCAGCTTCCCGCAGTAAAAACGAGGGATCGAGACAAAGCAGCTTGATCCGGACTTCCTGCGAAGTCACTTCCGTATAAGACACATAGCGCTCATCATAGAGCTTGCCGATCCGGACGAAATTCATCGCGGCAAAATAGGTTTCCAGCAACGGCGAGCTTGCAGCCGCATGTTCCTCTGCGCCCACTCCGCCCGAAGCGGCCAGTTCCTTCTCGGCCTGCTCGGCAAAGGCCTCTACCAGCCCCACCAGCGCTTCCGGCAATTCCTTGTCGATCGTCAGCGTGCCGGCGGTTTGTTTCCGAAGCTGCACAAAATGCGAATTCACGGCTTTGGCCGCCCGGTAAACCCCGGCGTTCACCGATTTATATTCCCGCTGCAGCGCCAGAAATGGCGACTTGGCGAGCTCGCATGAGTACATTTCCCTGGCCCTGTCCACCAGGTTGTGAGATTCGTCGATCAAAAGCGCCGTGTCTTTTTTCTGCTCGGCGAACATTCTTTTCAAGGAAACCCGGGGATCGAAAACATAATTGTAATCGCAAATGACGGCATCGGCGTCGTAAGCCAGATCCAGCGAATATTCGAACGGGCAGACCCGATGCTTGCGTGCGTACTCCTCTACCACCGGACGCGTAATCAACGTTTCGTGAGCCAAAATATCCAAAATCGCTCCGTTAATCCGGTCATAATAACCGTCCGCATAAATGCATTCCTCTTTGCGGCAGCCCATCTCGTCCCGAAAGCAAATTTTCTCCTTTGCCGTCAGCGTAACCGCGTGAAGCTGCAAACCCCGCGACCTCATAAGCGCAAACGCCTCTTCCGCCGCCGTGCGGGTAATCGTCTTGGCCGTCAGGTAGAAAACATGCTGCAGCAGGCCCTCCCCCATCGCTTTAATCGCCGGAAATATCGTGGAGATTGTTTTGCCGATGCCCGTAGGGGCTTTGGCGAACAGACCTACGCCCTCTTCAATTGTTTTATACACCGCGCCCGCAAGTCTGCGCTGACCGGCACGATAGACCGTAAACGGAAATTCGAGCTCGCGGATACTCCGGTCCCGGGCAAGGCGGTGATCACGAAGCATCTTGGCGTAAGGCGCGTATTTCTCCACAACTTCCATGATAAAGGCTTGCAGCCTAGCAAATTCCGCCTCTTCCCGAAACTGCTTCCGCTCGCCCGTGTCGTTCTGGATATAGGTCAGTTGGATGGTCATCCGGTCTATGCCATTCGCTTTGGCGTACATGTATCCGTAGCATTTGGCTTGAGCCCAGTGTACCGGGTAGGTCTCCGCTGTGATGAGCGAAAGATCCCCCGACGTCGACTTGATCTCGTCCACCGTCAAGCTGCCGTCCTCGGCCATCAGCAGCCCATCGCAGCGTCCGTCAACGACAAAGAGGAGATCCCCGCAGGGAATCTCCGCCGATACGTACACTTCCTTTTGATCCAGTTCGCCGTATTGCTTCTGCACCTGCTGGTGTGCCCTTGTCCCCTCGGTAAGAGTCGTTACCGTCCGAAACCCGCCCTCAATGCTGCCGGCGCGAAACATATACTCCACCAAAGGCCTAACGGCTATTTTGATCGAATCCATCTTCATTCCACCCGCCAAATCCTATTGGAGAACATTTGTTCCTTTAGTATACCATGTTTGGCAGGCGGGAAGAAACCATATGCCGAAAGGTATTTATTTAGGGCCGGTTAGCCGTCCGGAACTCGTCCTCCAGAATGGCCATAAGAATGGAGTCATGATACTCATGATCGTAGAACAAAGCGTCCCGCTGCACTCCTTCATGCTTGAAGCCCAGCTTCTCGTACACATGCAGCGCGCGCGGATTGTAGTCGAATACGTTCAGTTCGATCCGGTGCATGTTAAGCAGGCCGAACCCATAACCCAGCATCAGCTTCAGCGCCTCGCTCCCGTATCCTTTGCCGGTGTCGGCGCTCGAATTCATGGCGATGCGGATATTGCAGCTGCGATTGCTCGTATCGATGTCCTGCAAAGCGATATCGCCGATCGGCTCATCGTTGTCGCACCGCACGATTGCCAGCAGCACGCTGGAGTCGTCCTGGCTTTTCCGCTCGAGGTAAGAAGCGATGAATTCTTTGGAGAAGTGACGTTTCGTTCCTGTCAGCTTCCGCATTTCCGGCTCCTGCAAGCTGCGAAAATACCACTCGGTATCCTCTATGCCAAGAGGACGCAAGTACACTTTTTCCCCGGTCAAAAACCCTGCATGTGTCATCGTTTTTTCATATCTCCTTTTCTATACGCCTAGCCGTTCTTTCTCATGACTTAACACACTGATGTATACTAAAAAATATACAAATCTAGCAAAAATAAAATGACAGTTTGATGAGGGACGATCACCTATGTATAGTCTGCCAAGACCTTTGAGGTCCAGCCATTCGGAGCCGACCTACCTGTATGCGGAAATTTACGAAGCGGTTAAACGGGATATCATCTCAGGGACGCTGCAGGAGGAACAACGCCTCCCTTCGATCCGCAAGCTGGCGGAGTTTATGTCCGTCAGCACCACGCCCGTTGAGCTTGCTTACCAGCAGTTAATCGCGGAAGGGTTCATCGAAAGCCGACCCAGACGGGGATATTTCGTAGTGAAGCTTCCGGAAACCTACGGAGGCCTGAAACTAAGGAGTTCGGAACCGGAGCCGCGGCATGAAGGCTTTCCGCTTTTAGCCGCCTCTCCCGAAAATGGACCGAACCTGCCGAAACAAACGGAGATTCTTTACGATTTTCATTTGTCCAAAAACGACTTCAGCCTGTTCCCCTTTTCGGTCTGGAAAAGGCTGCATAATCAACTGTTTCAGCCGGAAGCAAGCGAGCTGCTGTTTTACGGAGAAGCCCAGGGCGAATTCGGACTCCGGCGGCAGATTGCCGAATATTTGCGCCAATTCCGCGGCGTAGCCGCTCACCCCGATCAAATCGTGATTGGCGCGGAGCAGCATCTGCTCATTTTGCTGCTGGGACAGATGCTGCAAAACGAGCACATGAGCGTGGCCTTTGAGGACCCCGGTTACCGGATCGTCCCCGCTACGCTCCAATCGCTTGGTTACGCGGTTCATCCGATCCCGCTCGACGAGAACGGGCTGCGCCCGGACTTGCTCCGGGCAAGCGGAGCCCGGATCGCCGGCGTCTCCCCGTCGCATCAATTTCCGACCGGCATTATGATGCCGGTTGCGCGGCGTCTGGAGCTGCTGGAATGGGCCAAAGCCGTAGACGGCTACATTATCGAGGATGATTACGGCGGAGAGTTTCGCTATCGGGGCAAACCGGTTCCTGCCCTGCAGGGCCTGATTCCAAACGACCGCGTTATATATCTCGGCGGCTTTTCGCAAGTGCTCGCCCCGGATATCTGCATCCATTACCTCGTGCTGCCGGAGCATCTGATGCCGCGTTTCCATGACCTACGCCGCAACGTCATGTTTGAGGCGTCCGCTTCGCGGATTCATCAGCGCACGCTGGAGCTTTTTATGCAAAAGGGATATTTTGAAAAACATATCCGCCGAATGAGGAACCTGTATCGCAAAAAAAATCAGCAGCTGGTTGCCTCCCTCCGCCATTACTTCGGAGAACAAGCAGCCGTTACGGGCGATGGAGCCGGTATGCATGTCTTGCTGCGCCTCGAGTCCGATCTGTCCGAGTCCGAGATGCTGCGGCTCTCGGCAGCCTCCGGAATTCGAGTCGCTTCCGCGGCATTCTACTGGGACAGACCTAAGGAAAGCTCGCGGAAAACCTTTATGCTCGGGTTCGGCGGCATTGAAACGCAGCGGATCGACAAAGGCGTTGCTTGGCTGCGCCAAACCTGGTCCCCCTATTTGCTGTCTCTGAAATCATGACTCAACCGCGATGTGATAATCCTGTTTCAGATATTGATGAATCCGCCGGAAATCGGCCGGAGTCAGCTCGTTCAGCGGTATATGCCGCTGCTTCCATTCCCGTCCGAGCAGGATGCCGATCGTCTGCCCCGCCAGTGCGGTGGTTGGTATGATGCGGGCGCTGCCATAGGCTTTTATGGATGCGCCAACGTTTTTGCCCGCCACGAGCACGTTGTTGTAGGACCGCAGCTCAAAGGAACGCAACGGAATCCCATAACGGTCGGGCTTTCCGTAGCTGATCCCTTTTTTGACGATTCGGGTCGCCTGCAGATCAACGGGGTATCCGCCGACGGTAACGTTGTCCCAAAACATTTTGTTCGACATCAAATCCGGGTAATCGAGCACATATTCGGTTTGGTACCGGTCATAATCGCGGATATACAGATAATCGGGAAATCCGCCCAGCTGCGCTTGAGAAAATCCGGGAATATGCTGCCGTAAATATTTTAAAATGTAAGGCGCTTCGGCCTTGGCGGTGTTGACGGCGGAGCTCACCGACTTCGGATCGGCCGGATTGACGTCATAGATCAGCAGACTGTTGATGATGACCTCGCCGTTCTTTTGATCGGTCGCGTTGAGTCCCCTCAGCATAAGCCGGGAACTGCGCGGTTTGTATTGGAACGTCAAATTGCTGAACCCGGTGGCGAAATTCCAGTCGACGTAAGTGTTGTCGCCGTATTTTTTCATGACATGAGTAAGCGGGTACTCATCCAGCACCGCTTGATGCAGCTTCCCCCAATTCACGTGTTTGAATCTGAGCATGTACGTTGCCGCCATATAGTCCGGCTTGATGCCGTTGTAGATGCTTTCCATGCCGGGAATGCGTTTGGCGTCAAGCCACGAGGTCAGCGCGTCGAAATCGGTATTCTCCACAAAATAACCCGCCTGCACCGTGAACATGTCTCCGTTTTTAGCCGTATAGGTCAGAGAATTGACCGACTTCCCTTTCGCATCGTCCGCGGTCTCGACGGAGTTGATCACGATGCCGCTTTTGAGCGGAATTCCGCGAATCAGCTTGCTATAGTAGCTTTCAAAAGATGCCAGATTCCGGATCGAACCGCCCTTGTAGCCGTCGTATAAATTTTTCAGCTCACCCTGAACCAGGCTCCGTTTCTTGTTGTCATTGGGCTCGTCCAGCACGAGCATCTGGCCTTGAATCAATTCCCCGCCCGGCTTGCTGCGCGGATCGAGAATCAGCACGCTGAGCCCGAGATCATGGGCCGATTTGGCCAGCAAAACCCCTTCGATCTCGCTGCCGATCATCACGATATCGTATCGCTGGTCCTGAGTTTGATTTTGAGCATAAGCCGCAGGCGTGGACGCAAACAACCCAACCAGCTGCAAACCTAAAATCGCCGATAAAATGACCCTAGAGAGCCGTAATGCATTCTGCCGATTCTTCAAGTTCTTGTTCCGCTCCTTAAGTTTTATATCGAGATCCGCTATTCCAACTTCCCGAAGTCGGGTTTAACAGTAATTTGTTTATAAATTGCGGAGGATATGCACTTCACTGTTATCGGCAAAACGAAGGTCATGCTTAACCCCGTTTCGGGCTTATAACGTTGTATAATGGAAAGGCAGGTTATATCATGTTCCGGTAAAAAAGGAGAGAAGCCGCATGGGCGATTTACCGCGCTACGGGAGCTTTTCGGACCAAGGGGATCAATTCGTAATCACAACCCCTCGGACGCCCGCAAAATGGTTCAACTATTTATTCAACGACACTTACTATATGGAGGTGTCCCAGACCGGGCAGGGCGACAGCATTGCCTTTGCGCCAAACCGCCGTACCTTTACGCGGGGATTCCGTTATTTCTACCTGCGGGATCATGCCACGGGGGAAATCTGGTGCCCGGCCTATCAGCCCCTTCGCACGGAAGCGGAGCAATATGAGTGCGTTCACGGCTTGGGCTGGACGGAAATCCGCTCCCGTTACAAAGAGATCGAAACCTCCATCAAAGTGTTTGTCCCCCGCGAGGGTCAACAGGAAGTATGGAGCGTCACATTAGCGAATCTGAGCGGGACCTCCCGTGAGATTTCCCTGTTCTCGGTGTTTTCGCTGGAGAACGGAGGCGTGATGGGAAGCAAATGCGAGTTTGACGCGAAGTCGCAAGTTCTGAGCAGCTTTTCTTTTCCGTATCATGTGACTTACGAGGAAAAGGAAAAGCTCGGCGGCCACACCAACTTTGTCTACCTGTTTTCGGACCGGGCGGTGGCTTCTTTTGATTGCAGCCAGCTTCGCTTTTTCGGCGGAGACGACACGCATGAGCTCCCTGTGGCCGTCGTAAACGGACGCTGCTCCGGAAAAAGAGCGGAAGCCGAGGATCCCATCGGCGCGTTCCAGCAGGTATTCCTGCTTGAAAGTGCCGAAAGCGCTTCATGCCGTCTGGTTGTTGGCTGCGCCGGCTCGCCGGAAGAAATTCGCCGCCAAAAGGCCAAGCTTGCGGACACCGGCTACGACTCGCTGCTGGAGCAGGTAGAGCATTACTGGGAAGGTACGGTTGCGCCTTTCCATATCCAAACGCCTGACGCCAATGTGGATGCTTTTATGAATTACTGGCTGAAAAAGCAAATCGTCCTGCAAACCCGAACCAACCGGATGTCCAATTACTGCCCGATCCGCAACCAGCTTCAGGATGCGCTCGGCTATGCCCTGCTTGATCCGGAAGGAGCGGCGGAATATATGATTTCGGTGCTGAAGGGCCAGGAAAAGAGCGGGTTTATCAAGCAGTGGATCATGACCGACGGCTCCGCGCCGAAAATGCTTTGTCTTTTGAATCATACGGACGGCCCGGTCTGGCTGCTGATTTGTTTTGCTGCGCTTATCCATCAATCCGGGCATCTTGGGCTTTTGGAGCGGGAAGTCGGCTTTAAAGACAGCGCGGACAGCGCGCCCGTATATGAGCATTTGCTGCTGGCGGCCGATTATATGGCCGGTGCGACGGGCTCCCACGGACTCTGCCTGATCGGCGACGGCGACTGGAACGATCCGATCAACGGGCCGGGCCATCTCGGACGCGGGGAATCGGCTTGGAACACCATGGCGCTGAAATATGCGGTTGATCAGCTTTTGCCGTTCGCCCAAAGCCGCCGGGACGCTGCCGCGATTTCCCGATTGGAGGCTATTTCCGCAAGGCTGGAAAAAGCCATCAATGAAACGTGCTGGGACGGCGACTGGTATTTAGCCGGTTACGACGATTTTGGCGTACCGTTTGGCACCGCAGCCGACGAGGAAGGCCGATTGTTCCTGAACACGCAGACTTGGGCAATCATGAGCGGCGTAGCGACCGGTGAACGGCTGGACAAATGTTTGAAGGCGATCGACAGCCTGGAGACTCCGTTTGGGCCAAAGCTGCTTGAGCCTTCCTTTACCGAGTGGAATCCCAAATGGGGCCGGATCAGCGTCAAGCTGAACGGAACGACCGAAAACGGCTCGGTGTACTGCCACGCGTCCATGTTTAAAGCCTTTGCCGATTGCCGTGCGGGCCGGGGGAATCATGCGCTGGAAACGATCCGCCGCACGCTGCCGACCAACCCGGATAATCCGCCGGAGGTGAATCTGCAGGTTCCGATTTTTGTGCCGAACTATTATTTTGGGTTATCCGATTCGCCGAACTTCGGACGCTCCAGCCATCATCATTCCACGGGAACCGTGGGCTGGATGTTGTGGACGACGCTGGAATATGTTCTTGGCATACGCGCAACGGCGGAAGGACTGCAAATCGATCCGTGCGTGCCGGAGGATTGGAAGCTATACCGCGTGGAACGAACGTTTCGCGAGGCAGGGTACCGAATTACGGTGGAAAATCCGCAAGGAACCGGCAAAGGTGTAGAGCAAATCACGATCGACGGTGCGAAATGGGAAGGAAACGTGCTTCCGTATGAGGCGGGTAAAGTGTATGAGGTAAATGTCATTTTGGGATAAACGAAGGGAGCAGGCTCTTGGCCTGCTCCCTTTTTATTAATTGATCTGAAATAATGCCGCGGCCCCTATCAGGCCGACATCGTCGTTCAAAGCGGCAGGCACAATGCTGTAGCTCCCCCGGTAAGGCTGCATGACCAGCTTTTCCGTTTCGACGCGCAGCTCCGGAAACAGCTGATCCCCGGCACGGCTGACGCCGCCGCCGATCACGATCCGGTCCGGGTTGAACGAATGGATGATATTGGCCAGGCCGAGACCCATATAAAAAATGGCTCGCTCAATGACCTCGGCGGCCGCTTTGTCTCCGAGCTGCCGCGCCGCAAACACATGCTTGGCGGAAAGGGGCTCGCCCTGCTCGTCCGCCAAGCTTTGAATGAGGGAAGGATGATCTTGCATCAGGTCAAGCGCTGCCTTTCGGATCGCCGTTCCCGAAGCGAACGTTTCCCAACAGCCGCGATTGCCGCAGTTGCAGAGAGGTCCATGCGGGTCGATGATCGCGTGGCCAAGTTCCCCGGCAAAAGACTGCGTCCCGAGAAAAAGCTTCCCGTCCAGCACGATTCCCGCGCCGATTCCGGTGCTGATCGTGACGTAAACCATATTTTCCGCGCCAGCCCCGGCCCCTCTCACGTATTCACCCCAGGCCGCAGCGTTAGCATCGTTAACCACTTTGACTTCGACGGCGAGCTCCGCCTCCATCCATTTCTTGAGCGGCACGTTGTTCCACTCCGGAAGGTTGGTGCCGTTCAAAGCTA
Source organism: Paenibacillus terrisolis (assembly GCF_056171975.1). NCBI lineage: Bacteria > Bacillati > Bacillota > Bacilli > Caryophanales > Paenibacillaceae > Paenibacillus > Paenibacillus terrisolis. The sequence goes on from NZ_JBKFGG010000044.1 coordinate 16,571, forward strand.
CGCCTTCCTTGCTGTCGACGGCACCGGGCGAGGCCAGCCCCACCCCTGCCAGCGGATATCCCGCTGAGACGGTCCGGATCATAGAAACGATGCGCTGTACGACCTCCCGTGCCGAACGCGCGCCGCCCGTCTCCATCTGCTCGCGGCGGATTGCCGTCCCGGTCGAATCAAAAAGAGCCGCAGCGATTTTGGTCCCGCCCAAATCGACACCAACGATATATTTATCTGAATGAAGCAATAGATTCACCCTCTCCGTAGAACGTAGTTATTTGTATTGGTGCAGCAAATCAGCCAATTGACGGATCCCCTCCGGATCCATGGGGGCAAGTCCGTTCCCGCCGATCCGGACGGCTGAACCGAAGTGGACCTCGGCTACCCCGGTCTGCGCCACGAATGACTCGATCGTATCGAGCGTCAGTCCATGCCCGGCCAAAATACGCAGCGAAGTTCCCTGCGAGGCTTCCACTAACCCGCGAATCTCGGGAACCGCCTGCGGTGCAGGTTTTAACCCGCCGGAGGTCAGCACCCGGGAAATTTGCGGATACTGCATAAGCTGGCGGAGTCCGCTTTTTTGATCGCTCAGTTCGTCAAACGCGCGGTGATAAGTGACATCAAGTCCACCGGCAAGGGCAAGCACTCTTTCAAGAGCGGAGTCGTCAAGGGTTCCGTCCTGCTTCAGAGCACCAAAAACGAGGCCTGCCGCTCCCGAACCGGATATGGCCTCCACCTCGGCTTCGATCGTGCGCAAATCGGTCTCGCCATATACAAAGGATCTGCTGTGCGGTCTCACCATCACGTTGACGGGAATTTCCACCGCCTTGGCCGTCTGCCGGATCATTCCGATCCCCGGCGTCAGACCGCCCTCCGTCATGGCTGTAATCAGCTCGATCCGGTCGGCTCCGTTTGCCTCGGCAACAATAGCGTCTTCTACGCAGGTTGCGATAACTTCCAGTATCATTTGTTGGTCTCCTTTTGATGAGAATATCCGGTCACCCGGCATCCGCCCCGAAGCGGCGCAAAGCGTAATCCGCCAGCAACCGGGCGCCGTACCCCGTTGCGCCGGCCGCGGAATAACTGACCTCCTGCTTATATTGGACTGTCCCGGCCATATCGATGTGGACCCACTTCATGGATTCGGGGACGAATCTGCGAATAAACAGCGCGGCAATGATCGCTCCGGCAAGCGAGGACGTGCCTACGTTGCGCAAATCGGCATAATCGCTGCGCAGCTCGGATTCGTATTCCTCCATCACGGGCAGCGGCCACAGCCGCTCCCCGTCTCGTTCACCGATTTCCGCCAATTGCTCGCTCATATCGGGATCGCCCAAAATCGCCGCGATGCCAAGACCAAGCGCCTGGCCGACGTTTCCGGTCAGCGTGGCGATGTCGATGACCGAGGCCGCGCCAAGGTTAGCCGCATGGAGCAACGCGTCGGCAAGAATCAGCCTGCCTTCGCCGTCGGTATTGGCAACCTGGACGGTCAGGCCGTTCGGGTAGCGTATGACCGAAGACGGCAGCATGGCCCTGGCGTCCGGCAGATTATCCGCCACCGCGATCAAAGCGGTTACGCGCACGGCGGCACGCTGACGAACCAAGATGTCCATGGCGCCAATCACGGCGGCCGCTCCACCCATATCCATCCGGGCATCGCTAATATCCTGCCCGGTTTTGACGTTCATGCCGCCCATGTCGAAGGTTACGCCTTTTCCGACCAGAGCGAGCAGCGGCAAATCGGGGGCGCCGACATATTCCAGCTCGATCAATGCCGGCGAGTATCTGCTGCCGGCCCCTACGGCGAGAAGCCCGTTCATTTCCCGTTTCTTCAGTTCCTCCCCCTTGTACACTTGAACGTGTACGGGCATCCCGGCGAAATGATCGGTTATCCAATCCGCAAAACATTCAGGATTCAGCGCGTCCGGCGGCTCATTGACCAAATCGCGCGCCAGCATGGCGCCCTCCGCGCGTATCCGGGCTGTTCTTACGACGGATTCCAGCCGGTACGAGGGCAGCTCCGGCCAGTCTTCGGAGCGAATAATGAGCTCCACGTCCGTCTTTTGCCGAGTGGTGCCTCTATATTTATCAAAGCGGTACAGTCCCAGCATCCAGCCTTCTATCCAAGCCTGCAGCCATGCCGCGGCCGCTTGATCATCAAAGGGATGATCGGTCCCTGCTCCATTCTCGCCCACCAATACGGCGTTCATCCGGCCTTCGCGCTGCATCGTACGGGCCGACGCTCCTCCAGCCCGCCGGATTGGCTCCAGCTTCAGTTTGCCGCTGCTTCGCGGGCCCATACCAACGATAAGCTCATCGGTTTCTTGCTCGTTCCGGGCAAAAAACCAGGTCACCTCCCCTGCTTCTTTTTGCGGTTCCCTCAAAGGCAAACCAAATGGCTCGTTCGCATACGCCTGACGAATAAGGACTTCACCCGCTTGCACCGTATGGCCCGAATTGATCGTAATTGACATCTGCTATCCCTTCTTTATTCAAGAATCCGTAAAACCTCCGCATGAGAAACCTTGCGGCCTATGCTTTCTATCAGACTACTCCAGCTCGAAAAAACGGTTTTGCGCCAGCAATCCCGAGCCGATCATAACGCCCCGCTCGTTGAGCTGGGATTTCAAAAGAGTAAAAGATCCGCGCAGCGGCTGCCACACATACCTTGTAGAACAAAGCGCCTCGACTTCCTCATATATTTCCGGAAATTTATCGATCAGCTCCCCGCTTAAAATGACGCTGTCCGGGTTGTACATGCAAACCGCGTTATTGACCGTAATTGCCATGTACTTCAGGGCGCGGTCCAGCAAATAAACCGCCCAGCTCTCGCCGGATCGTCTGGCTGCGAATACCTCCTCAATCGTTCGGATCGGCCGGATTTTGTTCGCTTCCGCCAGAAGAGAGCGGAGGTTGATGTAAGTTTGCAAGCACCCGGCCTTGCCGCATTCGCAAAGCGCTCCGTCAGGATCGACGGTCGTATGCCCGATTTCGCCGGCACTATTGTGATCGCCCCGGAGAATTTGACCTTCCTGGATCAACGCCGAGCCGACTCCATTTCCAAAACCAAGCAGCGCAGTTCTGCGGGAACCCATCGCGGAGCCTTTCAAATGCTCGGCAAGCGCCCTGACCTTCAGTTCGTTATCCACCGCAACATCTATGCCGGTTATGACCCTCATTCGCTCAGCCAGTGCCACGTTCTTCCACCCGAGCTGTACGGAAAAGACCACATCTCCTTGCTCGTTGCTCACGATGCCCGGCAGACCGATGCCGATCCCGACGATTTTAGAGCGGTCGATGCCGTACTGTTTCGTGATCTCGTCGATAATACTCTCCATCCGGACGATCGTGTTGTCCGAGCTTTCACTCGCTGAACGAGGATATGCGGCGCTGCAGACCAGATCCCCACGCATATCCACGATCCCGATTTTGATTTGATGAGTGTCAAGCTCCAGGCCAATGGACAACACGGAGGAACCAACCACCTCAAGCAGTGTTGATTTTCGGCCAAGTCCGGAGGACACCTGCTCGGACTCGGAAATATATCCGCGCTCCGTCAACTCGTTTGCAATCCGTCCTACAGTTGTGGCACTCATGCCGGTTTGCTTGGCAATCGCGGAGCGCGAGATCGGGCGGCTGTTTTTAATGATTTCAAACACAGTGGTTCGATTCTGACGTTTGATGAAGTCTTGATCATGTTTTTTCATAGAAGACCTCTTATTTCTTTCTTGGATGGATTAATTAAGTGAATTATCTACACAAAACAATGTAATCAGAGACAATAATTGCATGAAAATAGATATATATGTTCATTTCGATTAATATTTACTCCATTGATGTTATTAATATAAAAGATGAATCCATGAGCGTCAATATACCAAAATAGCTTACAGCATTATGAAGATGTTCATGCGTTTATTCGGAATTTAAGCGACCGTTGCCTTCAACGGGAAAGGAAGGAATATCCGACCTCCCGGGGGAGCTGAAATGATATGCCCCGGATGAGATTGGAGGGAAGCAAAAGAATAAAGTCATAAAATGGCGCTATTCTTCCGATTTAGCCTTTAGCAAGAAAAATAAGGGTACAAATTACCCCTAATTTCATTCAGAACGATAAAAAGCAGGCTCTTTGCACATCACAGCTTGGAATAACAACCTTTAGTACCGCTATTTCCTCCCAAGTATTCCGGTAGCCAAGAGTAGAGCCAAAAAACTACCTTATTTCATTCTTTCTGACGTGTCGAGCCAGGAAGCAAGCCGCGGCCTTTCAGAAAAAAAACGGCCCCCGCCAATGTCTTATCATGCAGGAGCCGTTCGTTTTATTTCTGGATAAAATGAAGCGCAAATCCGCCGATTTGCTCTTTGACATAGACAAAGTTCAAGCGGCCTTTCGCATCGTACTGTGCGGTGCTTTCATCAATCGTCAGCCCGTGCTGCTGCAAATAAGCGACCGTACGGGACATATGGTTCGTCTTGAAACCGATATGGCCGTGCGATCCGAATCTGGAATGCTTCATCACCTCGACCAGCTCGCCGGCGAAAAAGGACACCCCCGTCTCCCGCAGCGGGAGGTTCAGCCCTCCCTCGAATTCACGGGCCACTGCCCCGGCCTCGTCGGCGTTCCCGGCGTTGAGGCCGATATGTGTCAGCTCGAACCCAAGCATGCAGGACACCGCTTCCCGTGATAGACGCGTGATTTCGTCAAACCGTCCGGCGTGGATCAGCTCATCTTTGACCATCCAGCTGCCGCCGCAAGCGATGATTTTGTCAAAAGCGAGATAATCGTTCAGATTGCCCGGATGGATGCCGCCGGTAGGCATAAACTTCACCGTATGATACGGCGCGGCCAGCGCCTTGATCATCTCGATGCCGCCGGAAGGTTCGGCCGGGAAGAACTTGACGACCTCAAGCCCAAGCCCGAGTGCCCGCTCAATGTCGCTCGGTGTATTGCAGCCGGGCACAATCGGCACGCCGCGTTCTTGACAGTGGCTTACCACGGCCGGGTTCAGGCCGGGGCTAACGATAAACAATGCGCCGGCGGCGATGGCCTCATCGGCCTGCTCCGTCGTCAACACGGTACCCGCGCCGACCAGCATTTCCGGCACCGCTTCGCGGATGGCCTTGATCGACGCAGCAGCGCCGGCGGCGCGGAACGTGATTTCCGCTGCGGGCAAGCCGCCCTCGCAAAGCGCGTGCGCCAGCGGTACGGCGTGATCCGGGTTATTGAGCTTAATGACGGGAACGATTCCGACGGAACCGATTCGTTCAATGATGTCGTTCATTTATTTCTGCTCCTTCCCTATCTGCATAAATTGAACTTATGGGAACATTGCACACTGTTGCCATTCACTTTTTGTTCAATCTGTATGCGTCCGGTTAAGCTTCCGCCTTGACTTCTTTAATGTACTCTTCAATATTGCGGTAGCAGATGTCTTCAGTTATTTTTCCCAGCGCCGCGACCGGCCCCGTATAATTTCCGCTGTCCGCAAAATCGCCCAGGAAGCTGCAGAGGATACGGCGGAAATAATCATGACGGGCATAGGACAAGAAGCTTCGCGAATCCGTCAGCATGCCGACGCAACCGCTGAGAAGACCAAAGTTGGCGCTGACCTGCAAGTGCTCCAGCATGCCGTGCATCGTGTCATTATGCCACCAGGCCATGCCGAGCTGTACTTTTCCCCGCACGCCTTCTTCCGTGAAACAGTGCGGAATGCCCGCAAGCACCGAATAGTGTTTGGGGTTCAGCGTATAGAGGATCGTCTTCGGCAAGCCGCTTTGTTCATTAATCAAATCCAGCAGCCGGGTCAATGGCACGGCGATATCGAAATCCCCCGGAATGTCGTAACCGGTGTCTGGACCTAACCGGCGGAAAGCATCGCTGTTGATGTTGCGCAGCGCTCCGATATGAAGCTCCATAATGATATCGCGCTTACGGTACATGCCTCCGAGCTTCTGCAGTGTGAGGAATTTGAACTTTTCCGTTTCTTCGGCGCTGGGCGCGGCGCCCTGCAAGGCGGCACCGAAAATCGCCGCTACTTCGGCTTCATCCGTTTCCGGCAAAATCAGGCTCTCCAGCGAATGATCGGAGAAGCGGCAGCCCCGGCTTACGAAGAAATCAAGCCGCTGCTCCAGTACGCCCAGGAATTCCGCGTAGCTGCCGATTCGCAGCCCTACGACGCTTCCGAGCTGCAGCACGTATTCCGCAAATCCCGGAGAGGCGATTTTAAGCGCACGGTCGGGACGGAAAGCGGGGATGACGCGGAACGAAAGCGAAGGATCGTTAGCAAGCGCTTCATGCCATTCGAGATTGTCGAGCGGATCGTCCGTCGTGCAGACGAGCGCCACGTTCAATTGCGCCAACAGCTTGCGCGGAGATAGCTGACGCTCCGCAATCACACGGTTGCACTGCTCGTAAATCTCCCGGGCATTGTCCGAGCAGAGCAAAATATCGAGATCGAAGAACAGCTTCATTTCGAGTTCAGACCAGTGATACAGCGGACTGCCGATCATACCCTCCAGCGTGTGCATCCAGGCAGTGAATTTCTCCAGCGGCTCCGCGTTCCCGGTAACCACCCGCTCCGGCAGACCCAGATAACGCATGGCGCGCCACTTGTAGTGGTCTCCTCCGAGCAGCATATCCACGATATTGGTAAACGGTTTATCCTCGGCAATTTCCTTCGGCGACAGATGGCAATGGTAATCGTAAATGGGCGCCTTTGCCGCGAAGGTCTCATAGAGATGCCGGGCGGTGCCTTTTAATTGAAACGGACTGCAGGCAGTCATTTTCCAAACACTCCTTTTTCATGAAACAAGATTTCGGTACATGCCAAACCTAACTATTCTTCTTTATCATAACCATTCAATTTGCAATGTGAATTGGAATTATTGCTTTACACATTGCAAATATTGCCCTAATCTGAACGTAATCGGACAAGCGAGGACGTGACTATATGGCGGACCATATTCATCCGTTTAACGAACGGCAGAAAATGCTGGCGAACACTTATGAGGTGCATCATTACCGTGACAGCTACATGAAAGAGGTTGCGCTTCATCATCACGACTTTTATGAAATCTATTTTTTCCTCTCCGGAAATGTCAGATATATCGTCGAAAGCCAAAACTATCTGCTGCAGCCGTGGGATATTTTACTGATTTCGCCGATGGAACTGCATCAACCGATCATCACCCCCCGCAATCAGGTTTACGAACGCGTAGTCATATGGCTTAGTAAAGCCTACATGGACTCGCTCCGCACGCCGCAGACCGACCTGTCCCGCTGCTTCGACGTTTTTTCACCAACTCATACCAATCTGCTGCGTCCCGATCCCCGAAACATGCAGGGAGTCGCTCCGATGCTTGACGCTCTGCTTGAGGAAAGCGAAAACCGGGAGTTCGGCGGAGATGTCATGACCGCAAGCACCATCTGCATGCTATTGGCGACGCTCAACCGTTTGGCTATGCGACAGCAGCAGCGTTACGAGTTGGAGGACAAATCCAGTCCCCTGATCGCGAAAGTGCTGCAGTATATCAATGAACATTATGAGAGTGAAATCTCGCTGGACCTGCTGTCGGCCCGCTTTTTCGTGAGCAAATATCATCTTTCCAGAGAATTCCGCCGTCTGGTGGGAACGTCCGTCTATCGGTACATTATTCAGAAGCGGCTCTTGATCGCCAAGCAGAGGATTACGGGCGGAGAAAGCCCGACGGGGATTTTTGAAAAATGCGGATTCAGCGACTACAGTAATTTTTATCGGTCGTTTAAGGCGGAGTACGGCATTTCTCCCAAAGATTTTGCAAGATCCGCCAAGTAAAAAACCTATTTATAGTACATATGCAGCACATGCTTGAAGAAAAATTCAACTCCGTTCATCAGTCCCGGCTTCAGCACGCCTATCGTCTGCAGCAGCGTTAAAACAAAGCCGATCAAGAAGAAAAAGGAAAAGGCGGTAAGTTCCCGCCAGGATTGTTCCCGAATGAGTCTGGGCATTTCATAAAACGCGATTCCGATAAACGTCAGCACAAGCAGAATAACCACTCTTAATGGCCCTCCCTTTCTCCTCGCAGTCCCCGAATCAGCGCGATAAGCCAAGTAAGAAACGGAAATATAATCTGAAACGGGGTGCTGTAAACCGGATAGATGCTCGCCCCGTCGGCCGCGTGCTCCATGCTTGAGTTATAAACCAGTCCCGCAAGGCTAATGACGATAATTCCAATGGGAATGACGATCGGCGCATAGGAACGCAGCTTCAGCATTTGGGCGATCCCCAGCGTCGTAGCGTAATAGAATAAGCTGACTCTTAAAAACAAAGTGACCAGCAGTACAATCGCCACCACCACGTCAAGCCGGGTGAGAATGTCCGCAATATCGACCAGCCGGGTCGCCTCAAACGAAGGCGATACCATAATCGTTCCGACAATCCCCAGCACCGTCGTATCCTGAACGACGATGAGCAGCAGCTGTAAACCGCCAAATAGCAGTCCCAGCATGACGGATTTCTTCGCCTCTTTGATTTTATTCATGTAAGGCATTACCATCAGAAAAGGAACGATCTGGGTGAATGGAACCGTAATCCAGATATGCGTCCCTTGGACGAATTTCATCATGGGCAGTTCAAAAACAGGCAGAAAATTGGTAAAATCCATATCTCTCAGCAGCAGAATGAATACCGTGAGTATCAGCGTCGTAGCGGTGATGCTCAAGATCAGGCTACTGCGGGCGATCGTTTCGATTCCGCCCTTCACCGCCCAAGCGCAAATGAACATAAACATAATAAAAAAAGCCGCCATCGGGGTCTCCGGCATAATGTAAGTGCCAAAAAAGTTGAACACCGTCCGCAAATTTAGCGAGGCCAGCAATAGGAAAAAGCCGATATACAGCACGGAAATCACCTTGCCCAGGTAAGGGCCGTAGACAATGTCGTGGATCTGCACCAGGTTTTTGCCGGGAAACCTTTGCGACAACGAGGCAAAAATAAGCAGAAAAGGCAAACTGATCGCCATAGCCACCGGAATGCTTATCCATGTATCGTGCTTGGTAATCCCTGCCTGAAACGCAATCAGCAAGTGGGCCCCCTGCATGAACCCAATGATAAAAAACGTAAGCTGCGTGCTTGAAATTTGTCCTTTTTCAATCTTCATTAAACTTCTCCTACTCCGCTTCGGCTGGCTTATTGATTCTACCCGACAAGCGCAGCTTGCTATCCGCATGAACCTCTACCGTAACGCTAGGCAGGCGCTTATCCCAGTCTTTCTCAAGCTTCTTCCATTGCTTGGGATATTTCTTATGAATCAGCTCTCCAAAGCCGAAAATATCCGCTTTATACTTCCGGGCTTTGTCCCAGGCGGCCATCACTTCGCTTTTTATCGCCTCATTTTGTTCCTTTTGCAAAACCTGGATAGCTGAAGGCAAGGCCAGATTCTCCGAGCAGGACTGATCGCTTAAATTGCCCTCCTCCTTGATCTTCACCATCATTTGGATGGACTGATCTTTGATTACCGGAACGATTTTGGCGCTGGATCGGATGATTTCAAGGCTCACCTCTCCTTCGCCCCCGGGGCAATCTACAACGATGATTCCGCTCTTCACTTTATCCAGTGCCCACAAAAGCCCGCGGGTTTCGGTCTCGTTCACTTCTCCGACCAGCTTGTCTTTTTTGAATACCGCCGTTCCCGAGATGTGCAGCGTTTTCTCTCCGTTTACTTGTATAATTTCGATCAGTGGTGCTAGTGACGCAGTGGATTTGCTCATCATGCTGCTTAAAAAATCTTTCAAATTCACGATGCTTGATTGAGAGGTCGCGGCCTGATCCTTTACGAGTTCGGCGATATTCATCGCGGGCGTCGTTTCCAGCTCCGCCTCGACGTCAAAAATGTCGCTGGCCATTCCCCTTGCCACCAGGATCCAGACAGTGAGCCGGCTTTCGTGGTCGCGGGCGAAAAAATCGAGATACTTTTGCACGCCTTCTTCGGCAATCTGCCGGCCGATAACAAGCACTTGATTATGTTGAAAATACAGCTTCCGGCTGGACTCGTGAGTAAAACCTCTTACCGCCGTAAATACGGTTTTCCCCTGGCTCTGTGTGTTCCAGTAGGCCTTTTGAGAGGTACTGCCTCCGGCTCCTTTTAGCGGGTTCTTCAGCGCTCCGGCTTTTACGATTTGGGCCGTCAGTTTCACTTCCCCGGGCTGCTGCTCGGGCTTATCGATCCCCATCCCCATCAAGATGGCCAAGGTATCGAGCTCATGCCGGTTCCAGCAGCCGGTCAAAGCGAGCGAGATACTAACGCATATCGTTATCGTGTATATGAACCGTCTTCTCATGGCTGCACCTCAAAAAGTTTATATGGCATTATTGATGCGAATCGTCCTCCCGCCGAGGTTCCGGCTTCATCTCGGAATCCTGACGCCGCGAATCCTCCCAAACGATGGCTTTCGGCCGGGTCGACATCATCCAGATCGGAGCTCTAATCAGCATGTCTTTTAAACCTTGGAGGTTAAGCGGAGCGATCGGAGAAAAGTACGGAGCGCCAAAGGATCTCAGGGACACAAGGTGAATCAGCACCCCCAGCAGACCAATTGCAATGCCAAAACCGCCGGTAAAACCGGCAAGCACCAGGAAAATCAGCCTTAGAATTGCTGCGGAATCGGTTTGGGCCGGGACCACAAAGCTGGCTACTGCCGTTATCGAAACGACCACAACCATCGGCGCACCGATCAGTCCCGCCGATACGGCCGATTCGCCGATGACGAGGGCCCCCACAATGCTGACGGCCTGACCGACGGGCCTCGGAAGTCGTACGCCGGCTTCCCGAAGAATCTCAAAGGTGACGATCATCATCCCTGCCTCCACGACCGAAGGAAATGGGACGCCTTCGTGGGCCGCCGTCATGGTGAGAAGCAAATTGGTCGGAATCAGCTCTTGATGAAAGGTGGTAAGAGCAACATACAAGGCAGGGGCCAGCACGCTAATCATGAAAGATAAAAATCTCAGCATGCGAAGCAAACTCGCAAAATAAGGGCGTGAATAGTAGTCCTCGGAGATTTGAAAATTCTCAATAAACAGCAGAGGAACCGTCAGCACAAAGGGCGTGCCGTCAACCAATATGGCGACCCGCCCCTCCAGAATTTTAGCCGCGACGGAATCAGGCTTCTCGCTGTTTCCGACCGTCGGAAAAATTGAAAAAGGCGCATCTTCGATGAACTGTTCAATATATCCGGACTCAAGAATCACGTCCGTATCGATTTTGGAGAGCCGGCGCCGCACCTCTTCAATCAATTGGGGATTGGTCAGATTTCTTAAATAAACCATAGAGACCTGCGTTCTTGTCCGTTTGCCGATCTTCATGGATTCTATCGTAAAATCCGGACTTTTGATTTTCCGGCGCAGCAGGGCCGAATTAGTCTGCATCGTTTCGGCAAAACCTTCGCGCGGGCCGCGAACGACCGATTCGGTTTTGGATTCCTCCACCCCGCGGCTTTCCCAGCCTCGAGTACATATGACCAGCGCTTCGGCGAAGCCGTCGATGATTAACACCGTATCGCCCGATAAGCTGTGATCAACAGCCTCTTCAAACGACGAAATCTTTTCGATACTGCCCACGGACATCATTGTGGCAAGGATGTCGTCTATGCTTACAACGTTATGCCCAATCCCCATGTCCGTGAAACGGCTGTCATACATCAGCGGTTTGATGATACTCTCGTTAATCATCGCCTTATCGGTCAGTCCGTCAATAAAAATCAGCGCGGCACGTCCACCTCCTTGGTCGCCGAACACGATTTCCCGCATCACGATGTCTTGGCTGGTTCCCAGAATGGATCGCAACGCGGATAAATTTTGGGAGAGCTCGCGGGAAATGTTAGTATGCCGGGTACTGGCGGCTGAGAGCTGCTCTTGATAATGATGCAGGAGCATTTGCCGGAACTGAAGCTTTTTATAGAAGAAACGAAACATATTTGCCCTCCATTTCCAATTGATGACGCCACCCCTAATTTTCCCAATGCCCCTGAACTTATTCGGTCTATGAAAAAAAGAGAACACCGCGCCCCTTCCTTCCCGGAAGAAACGCAGTGTTCTCATTACAGGCTGACATTAGCGAAGCTGTTTGCTCCGAAGCTGTCCGCAAGCCGCATCGATATCCGTCCCGTGTTCCAGGCGGATGCTGCAGCTGATATCATTCTTTTTCAGCGTATCGTAAAACGCCAGTACCGATTCGTGCTCGCTTCTTTGGTATTGGCCGTGCTCGTCGACCGGATTATAAGGAATCAGATTGACGTTGGCCAGTCGATCCCTAAGCAGCTCGGCCAGTTCTTGGGCGTGTTCCCTGCGATCGTTGATCCCCCTGAGCAAAATATACTCGATCGTGATCCGCCGGTTGGTTTTCGCCAAATAATAATCGACGGCGTCCATCAGCGTCTCAATCGGAATTGCGCGGTTGATCTTCATGATCCGGGTCCGCAGCTCGTTATTCGGGGCATGCAGGGAAATCGCCAGATTCACCGGGAGATCCGAAACGGCAAACTCCTTGATTTTGTCGGCCAGACCGCTGGTCGAAACCGTGATATGCCTTGGCCCGATGGCCAATCCCTTGGGATCCATAACCACCCGCAGGAAATCGGCCATGTTTGCGTAGTTGTCAAACGGTTCACCGATGCCCATCACCACGATATGGCTGATTTTCTCCTCCTGCCGCCGTTGATCCAGGTGAAGCTGAACCTTCATGATCTGCTCCACGATCTCCCCGCTGGTTAAATCGCGGTTTTTCTTCAGCAGTCCGCTGGCGCAAAAACTGCAGCCGATATTGCATCCCACCTGTGTCGTCACGCACACGGACAAGCCGAACTTATGCCGCATCAGCACCGTTTCGATCAAATTGCCGTCCTGCAGCCGGAACAGGAATTTGATCGTACCATCCGCAGATTCCTGTCGCACATGCTCCTGCAGCGTCTCAATGGCAAAATGACCGGCCAGCGCATCAAGGCTTTCGGCGTTCACATCGGTCATCTCGGAAAAAGCGGTGACCCGTTTCCGGTATAGCCAGTCCCAAACGAGCGGCGCCCGCGATTTTTTGTGCCCGTGCTCCAGGAGCCACTCGCCGAGCTGTTCCTTGGTAAATCCATATATCGATGGTTTATTCATAAATGTTCACCTTTTAAATTTTATCATTCTCTCATTATACCTAAAGCGTTCCTTCCAATGCCACAGGTAAAAAAACTGAAAAAGACTTATTAAATTCCGGACGTTTACAAACATGAGTCTCTCCGTTGAAACCGGGAAAACATTGCCGCCCTAAAGTTAAATCAGGACAAAAACAACAACAATCACGTAATAAACCACATTTACACCGGGAGGAAAGAGAATCCATGAAAAAAAGTTGGAACAAAGCGGCGGGATTTATTTTAACCTTATCGCTGGTTACTGTATTGTCCGCATGCGGCAGCAACAATGAGAATACCGCGAACTCTGCGTCCGCGGCAAACGGCGGCAACAACAGCGCCAATGCCAGCACCAACAGCAACAATGCATCCAACGATCAAACGGTTAGTCTGGAGGATCTCACCAATCTGGCCAAAGGCGAAGGCGAAGTTGTCAGCGTCGGCATGCCGGACTCATGGGCAAACTGGAAGGAAACCTGGGAAGACATCAATTCCACGTATACAATTAAGCATACCGACACCGATATGTCCAGCGCCGAAGAAATCGCCAAGTTCGATGCCGAAAAGGACAAACCAACCGCCGATATCGGCGACGTAGGCATCGCTTTTGGGCCAACCGCCGTTGAAAAAGGCGTAACGCAACCGTATAAAACTTCGTATTTCGACGAAATCCCCGATTGGGCCAAAGATCCGGACGGAAACTGGGTCGTGGGTTACCAAGGTACGATTTCTTTCCTTACCGATAAAAACCTGGTGAAAAACCCGCCGCAGAGCTGGGAAGACCTGAAGAACGGCGATTACAAAATCATCGTCGGCGACGTGACCAAAGCAGCTCAAGCACAAATGGCCGTGCTTGCGGCAGCGATCGCTTTCGGCGGCGACGAAAAGAATATCGAACCGGGCATCGCCTTCTTCGAAGATTTGGCTAAACAAGGACGCATTTCCCTGTCGGAAGCTTCGCCGGCCAACATCGAAAAAGGGGAAGTTCCCGTAACGCTTTTGTGGGACTTCAACTCGCTCGGATATCGCGATCAATTCGATAAAGACCGGTTTGAAGTAACGATTCCGAAGGAAGGCAGCGTCGTCAGCGGTTATGCAACCATCATCAACAAATATGCTCCGCATCCTAACGCAGCCAAGCTGACTCGCGAATTCATTCTCAGCGATGAAGGCCAAATTAACCTGGCAAAAGGTTACGCAAGACCGATTCGTTCCAGCGTAAAGCTGCCTGACGATGTGGCCGCCAAGCTGCTGCCTCAGGACGAATACACCAATGCCAAACCGGTCAACGATTACGCGGCTTGGGACGAAACCGCCAAAACCCTGCCGCAGCTTTGGCAAGAACGCGTTCTCGTACACTTGAACTAGTTCCCCGTTAGCGAAAGGGAACACCTTAAGCTAATGAGGGATTCTCAGGGCGCCTTGCCTAAGGCGCCCATGACTGTTTTTTTAGAAACCAGGAAATGTGGTGAATTTGACCATGAAACGAAAACGCGGCTCCCGCTTCTGGCTGCTGCTCATGCTGCTGCCATTTGCCCTGCTGATCGCCGGATTCCTGCTCGTTCCCGTTCTGTCGATGCTTACCGGCAGCTTTACGGATGACAGCGGCAGCGGGTTCACCTTTAGCCAATATGTCACGGCGCTTACCAACGCGTTTTACTTCAAGGCGATCGAAAACAGCGTGCTGATCTCTCTGTTCTCCAGCCTGGCAGGCATCGTGGTTGGAACCTTTGCGGCTTACTCCATCACGAGGTTCGGCCCGGCGGTCCGGGACCGGATCTTGATGCTGTCCAATATGACCTCGAATTTTGCCGGGATTCCGCTCGCCTTTGCCTACATCATCCTGCTCGGCAACAACGGGATTTTCACACTGCTGTTCAAGTCATGGGGCATTGATGTCTTTGGCAGCTTCGATTTGTACAGCTGGACCGGGCTAATCCTCGTCTACGTGTATTTCCAAATTCCGCTCGCTATCTTGCTGATGTACCCTTCGTTTTACATCATCCGCGAACAATGGAAGGAAGCGGCTTATCTGCTTGGAGCTTCGCCGGTCAAGTTTTGGACCAGTGTCGGGCTGCCCTGCATCGCCCCCGCCCTGCTCGGGACGCTGGGCATTTTGTTCGCAAACGCGATGGGCGCGTACGCGACGGCCTATGCCCTGGTCGGCGGCAACTACAACCTGCTGGCAACCCGCATCAGCTCGCTCGTAACCGGGGACGTCGTCACCCGGCCTCAGCTTGGCTCGGCGCTGGCCGTGCTGCTGGCGTTGACCTCGATCGCCGCCGTTTGGCTGAATCATATCATGACGCGCAAGGTGGCTTCTTTTAGCGGAAGCGCGCAAGGAAGCTCAAGTAAACAGCGGAAACGCAGTTCCCTGCTGAAACGGGATATGGCCGCCACCGCCGCGATCTCCGGGAGGGAATCGGCATGACTCGTAAACTCGGACTTCACCGTTTGCTCATTACCCTTCTTTTGATTTATCTCCTGCTGCCCCTAGTGGCAACCTGCCTTTATGCTTTTGCCGGGAAATGGGACCACACGCTGCTTCCCGAGACGTGGACGCTGGACTGGTTCCGGCAGATGGCGCTGGATACGCGGTTTCTGGAATCGCTGTGGAACTCGTTTTACCTTTGCGCAATCGGCGTGGGGCTAAGCCTTGTCGTCATGCTGCCGACAGTCTTTATCATTACGGTTTATTTTCCGCGCTTTGAGCCCTTGCTGAAAAGCATGGTCGTGCTCCCTTACGCCGTTCCGGGCATCGTATCCGCGGTAGGTTTGATCCGCGCTTACTCTTCCGGACCTCTGGCCATCTCGGGCACGATCTATATCGTCATCGGCGCCTATTTTGTGGCCGTGCTTCCTTATATGTATCAGGGGCTGCGGAACAGTATGCTGACCGTCGAAGCCCCCGGGCTGCTGGATGCGGCGGAAATGCTGGGCGCGAACAAAATCACCGCCTTCCGGACGGTTATTCTTCCGAATATTTTGCCTGGCGTCATTGTGGCGGTGCTTCTGTCATTTTCCGTATTGTTTGGGGAATTCGTGCTGACGAATATGCTGATCGGCGGTCAAATCGAAACCGTGCAAATCTATCTGTCTAAACGGCTCGCCGAAAGCGGCCATTTGGCCAGCACCATCGCAATCCTGTATTTCGTGTTCATTTTGCTCATCTCGCTCGGGCTGACCAAATTAAGCAATTTCATGAAGGGAGGCATTCGCCTATGAGTTATTTGCAGTTGTCCGGCATCACTAAAAAATTCGGAGGCAGCCTCGTGTTGGATAACATTGATCTTGAAGCGAGCAAGGGTGAGATGATCACCCTTCTTGGTCCGTCCGGCTGCGGCAAAAGCACGCTGCTGCGCTGCATCTCCGGCCTGACCGAAATGGAAGCCGGCTCGATTGTGCTTGAAGATCGGGAGCTGACCTCCCTCGCCCCCCGGGAGCGCGAAGTAGGCATGGTGTTCCAATCCTATGCCTTGTTCCCGAACCTGAATGTGCAAGAGAACATCGGCTACGGACTGAAGATGAAGGGGGTCGCCAAAGGGGAGCGCGGCACGCGCGCCGAGGAGCTGCTGAAGCTGGTGGATCTTGCGGATAAAAGCCGCTCTTATCCCCATGAGTTGTCGGGCGGACAGCAGCAGCGGGTGGCGCTGGCGAGATCGCTCGCCATTCAGCCGAAATTGATGCTGCTCGACGAACCGCTCAGCGCCCTGGACGCCAAAATCCGCAAAAGCCTGCGCATGGAAATCCGCCAGCTCCAGCAGAAAATGGGGATGACGATGATTTTCGTCACCCATGACCAGGAGGAAGCGCTGATGATTTCCGACCGGATCTGCGTCATGAACAAAGGCCGCATCGTGCAACAGGGCACTCCCGAGCAGATCTATACCGCGCCTCGCAATGAGTTTGTCGCCCGGTTTATCGGCAACTACAACGTGCTTGCTCCAGAGGAAGCGGCCCGGCTGGAAGGCTTGTCCCCGCTGCCCGGAGTCAGCTATGCGATCCGTCCGGAGTCGATCGTGCTGCTGCCGGAGGGCGCAGACCGGGTAACGCGGATCGGCAGCCGGGAACCGGCCGTCGTCGACCCGTTTACCGGGGCCACCGTCCCGCAACGGCCGGCCACTGAGGACTCCCCGCTTTACTGGAAGGGGAAAGTGACCTCAACGATGATGCTGGGCAATATTCTCCGCTATCAGGTGGAAGTATCCGGCTTGTCGCTGTCGATCGACGGCCTCGCGGGCCACAGTTTCTTTCGCCCCGGCGAGCAATCCGAAGTTGTCCTAAGCGTCCACCCTTCGCAATGCATTCCTTTGGAGAAAGATGGTGCCTGATTATTGTCCATTCTCGCAGAACAACGCAAAAAAATCATATTGGAACAGCTTCGCAGCATCGGCCAGGTCAAAGTGCTCCATTTAGCGGAAGAACTTGACGTTTCGGAGGAAACGATCCGCCGCGATCTCGGAAACCTGGAAAAGGACGGATATTTGAAAAGAGTGTACGGAGGCGCCGTTCCCCAGAAGCTCAGCGGCTTTGAGCCGCCTTATCTCCAGCGCCAATCGGTACTGCCGGAGGAGAAGAAAAGCATCGGCCAGCGTGCGGCGGAACTGGTGTGCTCCGGCGATACCATTGTCATCGACGTAGGCACGACCGCCCTCGAATTCGCCAAAGCGATCAACGACTGCCAACAGTTGACCGTGCTGACGAACTCATTGGCCGTGGCTTTCTGCCTGATGGAATCGCTGAATGCCGGTACCATCACGGGCCGGGTGATTCTCATCGGCGGCGAATTGAACCCGCAGCAGCAGTCGCTTTCCGGTGCGGCCGGCGAGCGGATGATGAAGCAATTCACCGTGGATAAAGCGTTTTTGTCCGCCGGCGGTTTGACTTTAAGCCGGGGCATCAGCGATTATGATATCCAGGAATCGAGCATGTCGCGTTTATTTGCGGAATCGGCCAGAGAGGTTATTGTTCTGGCGGACGACAGCAAAATCGGCAAAGAGGCCTTCGTGCAGATCATCCCTCTGGAAAAGGCCGATCAGATCGTCAGCAGCGGACCTCCGCCTGAATCCTGGCTGAAGGCGCTTGAAAATTACCGGATCGACTGGTTGGAAGCTTAAGCTTTTATCTTTCTTTATACGACAGGTTTAATCATTTTAATAAAGGGAGTGTGCCTCATGTTCATGGAAAATGCGAAAAAGGATTATATGGAGCGCGCGGGAGAACAAAACCCTAAGCTGATCGCCGTTGTCCTCGACGGGCTTCGTTATGAAGCCGCACGCAGTTGGCTTGGGTATGTGGAGCATCTTGTGGAAGCCGGCAAAGCCGCCAGCTACAAGGTAATTTCGGAACTGCCCAGCTTGTCCAGACCGTTATACGAGGTTATCCTCACAGGGACGCCCGCATGGGAAAACGGAATTACCACCAACCAGGTGGTCCGGCTCAGCGAAGAGGAAAGCTTGTTCCATATCGCCAGAAACGCGGGTCTTACTACCGCCGCCGCGGCTTACCACTGGGTAAGCGAGCTATACAACAAGGCTCCTTTCAATCCGCTTAGCGATAGACATCAACATGACGATTCGCTCCCGATCATGCACGGTTCGTTTTATTTTGAAGATCATTACCCGGACTCCCATTTATTTGCTGATGCCGAGTATTTAAGGCAGGCCTACCGGCCTGACCTGCTGTACGTTCATTCGATGAACGTCGATGACGCCGGTCACCGCTTCGGCGGAGGAAGCCGAGAATACGAAGGCTCCGTCCGCAAAGTGGACAGCATTCTGGCGATCGCCGTGCCGCAATGGATTGCCGCCGGCTACCAGGTCCTCATCACCGCCGATCACGGCATGAGCAGCTCAGGTCAGCATGGGGGGACCGCTCCGGAAGAACGCGAAGTTCCGCTTTACGGTATTGGGAAGGCTTTTACCCCCGGCGTGTATGAAGAACCGGTTCCGCAACTGGCAATCGCTCCCTTGATCGCCGGTTTGCTCGAACTGTCGCCTGCACCGCGGATGCGTTATTCATCCTTGATTCCCGGGGTACACCTGCCGGTAGCCGTGGAATAAACGCATTATTTTCCTCTCGGCCGACTGATTCCAAGCCGTCCTTTCAACACTTCCTGCCCGTCAGGCTTTCCGCTTAATCATCGACCTTTTCATCTTGAGTCCAGTATGTTACTGGACTATGGTCTAAATGGAAATCACGCCGCTCGCCCGGTTTGTCCTCCCCCCTCTTTCTTTATACTTGAACTGAGGGGGGAAGACGTTCAATTTGAAAGTATAGGAGCCTGCCGAATATGAAGCATCCTGCCCAAAGCTCTTTTTGGAGGAAGTACTCCCCTTATTTTCTGAACCGTTCCGTTATCCTGTTTCTAACCGAGTTTGTCCGAAGCGCGTTTCTGATTTCTTTTCTGCCCGCCTATGCCAAAGAGCAGCAAATTTCCCTTGCGGCGGTTGGCCTGGCCATCTCTGTTCATTATTTGGCCGACACCCTGATCAAGATCGCCGCAGGTTATTTGTTTGACCGGTTTCCGCCGCGCCTGATTCAGAATATCTTTCTCCTGCTCGGCCTAGCCGGCCTGGTTATTTCGGGTACCGTCAACGACCCGCTCGCCATAATCTTTGGCGCCGGACTGCTGGGAATCGGAGTATCACCGATCTGGCTGCTGTGCCTGTCCTCGGTTCAGGAGGAGCAGCGCGGCTCGCAGATGGGCTCCGTGTACACGATTTGGCTTGTTGCGCTGGGTCTTGGACCAGTTGCGGCCAATTTCATGATTGATTACAGCTACTCGTTGTCGTTTGGGCTTCTTGCCGGACTGTGGAGCTTGGGATGGCTGATTGCGGCGGTTCAAGACACGCACTTCAACTCAAAGGTCGCAACGATTCCGTTCAAGCAACAGATGCAAGCCCTGCAAAAAAAGCTGACGCTCATGAAACCGCTCGTTCCGGGAATGATCATTCAGACGATGGCTGCCGGACTGCTGGTCCCGGTACTGCCGAGCTTCGCCTCCGATAAATTGGCGCTTGGCTATTCGGGCTACTCCATGATCTTGCTCGCCGGGGGTTTGATGACCGTGCTTCTGCTGATTCCCATGGGCCGGCTGGTCGACAAGTGGGGCCATAAATGGCTTCTCGTTGCCGGGTTCGGTGCCTTGGGCGGCTGTCTGGGGCTGCTGGTCTTCTTCCGTCATATCTACAGCGTTGTGCTGCTGTCCGTATGTCTCGGAGCAGCCTATGCCGCCGTGCTTCCGGCGTGGAATGCCATCCTTTCCTATTTCGTTCCCACCGATCAAAAAGCGACAGGATGGGGCATTCTTTCCGGCATTGAAGGTATCGGCGTTGTTGCCGGTCCGATCATAGGCGGGTGGATGGCGGAAAGCTTCGACGCAACCGTGACCGTGGCCTTCAGTGCGATGCTGCTGTTCACGATTATGCTGTTTTACTGGATTCGCCCTGTAAGTCATATCGCCCCGGACGCGGACTAACCCGGTCGCCGAACCCTGCGAATCATCTCCTTCCTTAGGACCGGGCGGCTGGTGTCCGCTCGGAGACAGTCGCTTCGTTATTGCTTTGAAGGCGGCGGCCCTCCGAAACCGGGAGCCAAGCTCGTTCCAAGGAAAGGAAGGATTTAATAGGTGAAACCCGATACTAAGCTCAAACATGCGATTCAATGGATTTGGATGGGATGGGAGCGCGTTTTCGAGCGGTTCAGCCGCATGCGCTCGCAATACTCCGGGGAATTCGGCATTTGCAAAATGTTCGTCACAAGGTATCACGGCGCAAGCATGGAGTGCGAGGACGGGACATGGATCCACTCGGGCGATTGGATCGGCGAGCTCCATTTGGATAATGAAAAAATACTTGGCATGCTGCGGATCAATGACGAAAACCGCGTGGCATTGACGATTGCCAGATTGGCTCGCGGCTCCATGCGGCAAATTTGCGCCGAAATCGAGACCAATCCCAATCTCAGCAAGGTTAAGGCACTACAGGGGATTACACTGCTGCACAGGGGGATCACCCACGGTCTCGGCTTTGAAACCCATCATCTGAAGGCGGGAAAATTCCGTGCGTTGACCACGTTCTATTTGCGCCTCCTGCTCACGGTATTTCATCCCGGCAACCGGAAACGGATCGGACCCCATGCGGAGAAGCTGGTGCCGATGAAGCTGGTGATGACCCGCTCCTCGCTCATCCGGCGGTTTTCCGCCGAAAAAACGGCCATCTGATAAAGTGCTAAAAGCCCCTTCAACCGGGTCTGTCCAAGGTAATATCACCAAGGGCAATCGTCCGGTTCAGGGGCTTATTTTATCCGAAAAGGCTCTATGAACCTGAGAACTCCATCTGGAGCCCGAAGTCCACTGGAGAATTTCCAGTTAATGCTCAACCAGACTCCAAAAGGGGCTCATTAGCAGGAGAATTTCCAGTTAGTGTAGTTCTTACGCGCTGACTTTAAATTTGCCCAGCGCATTTTGCAGTTCGGAGGAAACCTCGGTCAGCGTCGCCGAGGATTGACTGATCTCTTGAATGGCGGCCAATTGGCTTGCCGCCGATTCCGATACTTCCTGGGACGCGGCGCTCGTCGTCCGGGCGATTCCCGAAATCGTCTGGACGGATGCCGTGACCTGCTCAATGCCTGCCGACATTTGCTCCGCGGTCGCGGCAAGCTGTTCGATCCGGTCGGCAATATGCCCGCTCGACTTGACGATTTCCTCCAGGCTGCGGTCCGTCTCGCCGGTTAATTCCAGGCCCGTCTGCACTTCCTGGATCACCTCGGCCATCGCTTCGATCGACTGCTTAATGTCGATATCTATATCCGCGATCACCTCGGAAATGCGCTGGGAAGACAACCCGGA
The DNA here is from genome assembly GCF_056171975.1 of Paenibacillus terrisolis. Taxonomy (NCBI): domain Bacteria; kingdom Bacillati; phylum Bacillota; class Bacilli; order Caryophanales; family Paenibacillaceae; genus Paenibacillus; species Paenibacillus terrisolis. The sequence continues at coordinate 38,569 of NZ_JBKFGG010000044.1, forward strand.
CTTCTCAGCAAGCTTTCTTACCTCCGCGGCGACGACGGCGAATCCTCGCCCTTCTTCACCCGCCCGGGCGGCCTCAATGGACGCGTTGAGAGCAAGCAGGTTCGTCTGCCGGGAGATCCCGTGGATCAGCTCGAGAATTACGGCGATTTCTTGAGATTTGTCGCTCAGCGTCTGAATGATGGACTCCGTGGCGTGAACGGAACGGTCGATCGACTCCATTTGTTCGACCGTCCGCCGGATGTTTTCTTCTCCTGCCGCCGCCTGCCGCCGGGAGTGCCCCGCCGCTTCGGCCACATCCACGGCATTCTCGGCGATATTTTGCACGCCGATGGCGATTTCCTCCATCGCTGTAGCGTTCTCCGTCGTACTCAGGGTTTGGCTTTCCGCCCCTTTCGCCACCTCTCCGATCGAGGCCGTGATCCGATCCGATTCCGCGGCGGTATTTTCCGCGATTGCCTTAAGCCGCAAGGTGGATGCCGACACCCTCTCCGAAGCCTGCATTCCTTGCTGCACCAGCTCTTTCAGGTTTGCCCCCATCCGGTCGAAGCTGGCAGCCAGCCGCCCGATTTCATCTCGGGATTGGTCGGCGACGATAGTCGTAAAATCCCCAGACCCTGCTTTTTCCATGGCCTTTCCTACTCGGTCCAGCCTTTTTTTCATGCTCAGGATGTACATCGACACCAAAACCATAGAAATAAGAAGGGCTGCCGCAAAAACGACCGCAAAATTCCGGAAAAAAGCGGCCTGTATCGTATCGATCAATTGCTGCGGCGCTCCCACATAAAATATGCCGATAATTTGCCCGCTCGCATCCTTAATCGGTTCGTAAGCGGCTTGATAAGTCTTCCCGACCACAACCGCCTCCCCATAATAGCTTTGTCCGCCTTTCAAGACGATGTCCGCGATCTTTTCGGAGACGTTGGTACCTACCGCCCTCTCGCCGCTGCTGACGACATTGGTGGATACCCGGGTATCTCCTTGGAAAAGAGTGACCGTATCTCCCGTTGCGCCGCCAAGCTCGTCCACCAATCCGAAGTTTCCGTTTATTTTCAAATCGCCCTTATACAAGGCGTCATTTTGGATATGCCAATCGCCGGGATATTTACTGCCGATATACCGGCTTGCCAACTGCAAATCGCTCTTCGCTTTCTCGGTAGCAAACATCTTGATTCCTTTGCCCATCTCCTTGACGGCGACATAACCGATGGCCCCGGAAACAGCCAGCAAAATGACGATGACGATTAAGCTGATTTTAGTCCCGATACTTCTGTTGCGCATATTCACAGCCCCTCTCGAGTGTTGTAATAATCATAAAATAATCCAAATCCATATTGAAGTAAAAGAAAGCCCAGCACCCCCACAATTTAGGGGCCTGGGCGATCTTTTTTTCACCGTTAATCGGCGTATCCGGCAAGTCCTTTTTCCATCAAATAGTCCATTTCCAAATCAAGAATCGTCTCAATCGTCAATTCATCCAGTTTGACATCGGAACGGCTGAGCACGTAATCCACCAGTTCGTCGCTATCGATGTCCACTTCGTCCTTCGCGCCCTTATGCGCGTTGTTGATAAACGCCGCTTCATGCTTCAGTACGAGTTTAATGTCTGCCGGTTTTGCCTCGGAACGTCCGGCAATGTATTCGACAAGCTCTTGTTCGTTGATCTGTTCACTCATCGGTCATTCTCTCCTGCCTTCCTTTTTGATCCCTGATAAATATATATTTTGGTCCGGTACAGATCCCGGCATTCCACGACTTTTTCCGGCTTCCAGCCGGGGAGCGCAAAACACACGCTGATCACCCGAGCCTCCGGAGCAAGCCGTTCCCGGAAAACGGGTCCAAGACGCTTCATCGCGCCGGGATACAGGTAGCATACCACCCGGTCCACGTTCTCGTACGGATAATTGTACAGATTTCCCCGCAAAAATGCTACGTTCCAGCTGCGCCGCCAACCCGCGGCAAGGAGAGAAAAGAGCCAGGGTACGGGAGAATTTTCGATTCCCGTGATCCGCCATGCCGGATTCACTCTGGCCAGATGCAGTGCCAGCGTTCCCCATCCGGCTCCCGCCTCCACGATGTTGCTTCCGGCGCCGGACCGGTCAAGCCGTTTCATTTCGGCGGCCACTTCCCGCCGGACCAGGGCCGAAGCCGGCATGGGAGAAATTCCGTTCCGCCAGCTCTTATATACGATGGACAACATTCCCAGCAGAACGAAGACGGCAAGCAGGACCGGCAAAATAGGGTGGACAGCTTCGCGCATAAAAAGGAATCTCCTTGATAGTCAAAATGACGAGTCCCTATTATTCTATCAGAACCTTAAGAAGATGCCGAATTAGCCGATACGGACACACCGCCGGTCACAATCCAGTTTCCATCGCATTCGGCTTTGATCGTGCTCCGCTTCAAAATATACTCCGTCACAAGCTCCGCCATATCGATTTGAATTTCCTTGACGATCGGCTTCCCCCGATACATCTCATAATCTCCGCCCCCGCCGGCGCGATAATTGTTCATGACCACATCGAATTCCGCATCGTCTTCGATTGGAACTCCATTTCGGCTAAGCTTGGCAACCCGCCCTCCAAACGGCCTGGACACGTTCAGTTCGTATTCGATGCCCTCCCACATATCGTAGTTGTAATGCTGGGCTTTGGGCATCACATAAGCAGGGTTGACGCCAATCTCGCCGTTCTGTCCGATGACGAAATAAGCGGCCGTCTGCTCCAGCGCGGCCCGAATATCCCGCCCTTGGAGCCGCAGCACCGTCAGCGTATTCGGATACATGAAATTCGTCAGCACATCGCGCATCGTAACCGTGCCGTGAAATCCTTTGGATTCGTTGCTCAGCAGGGAGGCGTTGGAGATTCCCGCACCGGAGGCTTCCAGTTGCACCCGGTTCACAAATTCCATGAAGGAGTTGTCCTTCAACCGGCACTCGAGCGGACTGGCGATGGTCATATCTCCCTCAACCCTGCCGATCGGCTGGTCCAGCCAGTTCTGGGTTTCATCCTGTATCTCCCGGACCAGCTCCAGCACCTCCTTATCCGCGGCAATCGCATCGTCCGGCCGGAGAAGCTCCGCCTCTTTGCCGATAATTTCGCAGCCACCATCTTCCGTCCGCGTGAAGCTGACCGTGATTTTTCCGAGCGCTTGTCCGTTGCAGCCCGGCTGGATGACCGCCACCCCGTTTACCGAGCCTTCGATATAACGGTGCTGGTGGCCGGTAATAAGCACGTCGATCCCATCTACCTCTGTACACATGGCGTACCCCTGATTTTCCCCCGTCAAACGTTCCTCAGGTTCACCCGTCCGCAAATCCCGCTCAAAGCCCCCATGATAAGCGACAACCATCAGATCGGGCTTTTCCTCTTCCCGAATGCGCGGAACCCAGGCCTTTACGGTTTGCAGCGCGTCATGGAACTGCAGACTCGCGATATGGCGCGGATTCTCCCAATGCGGAATGTAGTGCGTGGTCACGCCCAGAATGGCCACTTTTAGCCCATTATCCGTTATGATCACGATATAAGGCTTACCAAAAACCGGCTGCCCTGTTTTTTCATCCGCGATCCCCGCCGAAAGCCAGGGAAATTGGGAATTCTCCACGGCTCCGCGAAGCGTGCTCATACCGTAGTTGAACTCATGGTTTCCCGGCACAGCTGCACGGTACCCCAATTTATTAAGCACCCGGACCGCGGGATGCGTCCCTTGGCTATGTTTAACAAAATAAGAGCAAAGCGGCGTGCCTTGAATCAGATCGCCGTTATCCACCAGTATCAGTCCCGGCTTCGCCTGCCGTTCTTTACGGATGATCGCGGCTAGCTTGGCGAGTCCAAGGCTGATTTCGTCGCGGCTTCGATAATCCGTCGGGTAAATATAGCCGTGAATGTCGCTCGTCACCAGAATCTCGCAAGTCTCCAAACTATTTTTCATATGCAGGGTCCTCTCTCCATGTTATCATGAAAATCGATTCCTTTATTTTCCTATTATTTTCGAAACCTCCTTCCATTCTAGCAGATGAAATGATATTTTATATTACAAAGCAGAAAGAATGTGAACATTTACAAAACACATTGACTTCCATAACTCCCAGTTAACAATTCTTTCTTATAGTAAGTGAGTAACGAAAAAAAAGATTGATGTGGAGGTCATAGGTTTGAAGAAGATTACCAAACTCGTTTTACCTTTGTTTTTGACGTTTTCCGTGATTATGAGCGGCTGCGGCAACAACAACTCGGCAAATTCGGCCAACAACGCATCCGCAGCAAACAACAGTGCAAATAACAGCGCGACGGAAACCAATGCCGGAAGCAATGCCGCCGAGAATACCGCTGCTGACACCGGATATGTACCAGAAACCTTGACTGTTCAATTCGTACCATCGCAAAACGCAGACACCCTCGAAGCAAAAGCTAAACCTCTTGAAAAACTTCTCTCTGACCGACTTGGCGTTCCTGTTAAAGTCAGCGTTTCGACAGACTACAATACGATCATTGAAGCTATGGCATCCAAACAAGTGGATGTAGGGTTCCTTCCGCCAACTGCTTATGTACTGGCAAAAGACAAAGGAGCCGCTGATGTTATCCTGCAAGCGCAACGTTTCGGCGTTCAAGATGACACAGGCGCACCTACAGATGAACTGGTTGATTTCTATAAAGCTATGATTATCGTGAAAAAGGATTCACCGATTAAAACGGTAGAAGATCTCAAAGGCAAGAAGATCGCTTACCAAAACGTAACTTCTTCCGCCGGTTATGTATGGCCAGCAGCCTTGCTGATGGACCATGGTCTTGATCCGTTGAAAGACGTTGAGCCGATTACGGTCAAAGGTCATGACCAAGGCGTTATCGCCGTGCTGAACGGTGACGTGGACGCAGCCGCTATTTTCCAAGATGCCCGTAACACGGTAATCAAAGATTATCCGACTGTATTTGACGATACTCGCGCACTTGCCTTTACGGAGCCTATCCCGAACGATACGATTTCTGTCCGTTCCGACATGAGCCCGGAATGGGTACAAAAATTGAAAGACGCTTTTATCGATATCGGTAAGGATGAAGAAGGTCACAAAATTATCGCCGACATCTACACTCATGAAGGTTATGTAGAATCCGACGACAGCAAATTCGCCATCGTTCGCGAATACAACGAAAAAGTTAAAACCGAATAGTTCGGAACATTCGAATATCGGCATGAAATGATGCAAGCCAGTCGGAGTGCCTAGGCACTGTGACTGGCTATGCCTTTTTTACGATAAACTCTCAAAAAGGATGATTCGTACGTGATAGAACTCCGCAATGTATCCAAAACGTACCCGAACGGGACCAAAGGGCTGAATCAAATCAATCTGAAGATCGACAAAGGGGAATTTGTGGCGATCGTCGGGTTGTCCGGAGCGGGCAAATCGACGCTGCTGCGTTCCATGAACCGGCTGCACGACATTTCCGAGGGAGATATTCTGATTGAAGGGAAATCCATCACCAAAGCCTCCGGGAAAGAATTGCGCACCATTCGCCGGGACATCGGCATGATTTTCCAGAGCTTTAACCTGGTCAAGCGTTCCTCCGTGCTCCGCAATGTGCTGGCCGGCCGAGTGGGTTACCACTCCACGCTCCGCACGTTGTTCGGCATGTTTCCGAAAGAAGACCTTGAGCTCGCTTTTCAAGCGCTTGACCGGGTTAATATTGTGGAAAAAGCTTACGCAAGAGCCGACGAATTGTCCGGCGGACAGCAGCAGCGCGTTGCGATTGCCCGGGTGCTGGCCCAGGAAGCCAAAATCATTCTGGCCGACGAGCCCGTGGCTTCTTTGGACCCGCTCACGACGAAGCAAGTCATGGACGACCTGAAACGCATCAACATCGATCTGGATATCACGACGATCGTCAATCTCCACTTTGTTGATCTGGCCAGACAATACGCCACCCGGATCATAGGCCTGCGCGCCGGAGAAATCGTTTTTGACGGGCCGGTCTCGGAAGCAACGGACGAACGCTTCGCCGAAATTTACGGCCGCTCAATTGAGCAGGACGAGCTGCTAGAAAGACGTCCCGTGCTGGAGGCGCCTGTCCAATGAACTCGAATCTGGAACTGAACCGCCCCAAACCGCCCAGCAAGCTGAAGCACTATCTTACGGTTATCATCGTTCTTTTGTTGCTGTGGGGAAGCGCGGTAAATACGGAAGCCTCTTGGAGCAAACTGATTACCGGCGCTCCGAATATGCTTGATTTTCTGCGGGAGATGTTTCCGCCGAAATGGAGTTATTTCGATAATATCGTGGACGCGATGCTTGAAACGATCCGCATGGCCCTGATCGGAACGACCTTCGGCGCGATTCTTGCCGTCCCTTTTGCGCTGCTGTGCGCGAGCAATTTAAGCCGGAGCGTCTGGATCTACCAGCCGGTGCGGTTTATTTTGAACTTGATTCGTACGATTCCCGACCTGCTGCTGGCCGCCATCTTCGTCGCCATTTTTGGCCTTGGTCCGCTGCCCGGGATTCTCGCGCTCACGATTTTTTCGCTTGGCTTGATCGGCAAATTGACTTACGAATCGCTTGAGACCATCGATCATGGACCGCTTGAAGCGATGACATCCGTTGGTGCTACCTCGCTGCAAAGGATTATTTTCGGCGTTGTTCCGCAGATTCAGGCTTATTTTATCTCTTATGTGCTTTACGCCTTTGAAATCAACGTTCGGGCGGCAGCCGTTCTTGGCCTGGTAGGGGCCGGGGGGATCGGTCTCTATTACGACAAAACTTTGGGCCTGCTTGAATACGACAAAACGTGCACCATCATTTTGTTCACGTTGGCCGTTGTCCTCATTATCGATTATGCGAGCTCTAAGCTGCGGGAGAAATTATTATGACGAATCCATGGTATGAGAAAGTCCAAAAACCGAAAAAAAATCCCTACCGTTGGTTGATATATGTTTTGTTAATACTCATCTATGTTTGGGCCTTTTACGGAATCCAGTTTGATGGCATCAAAGAAACCGCGGGAAAAATTACGAGAGCGATTTTTGCCGGACTGTTCTCACCGGATTGGGGATATGTTTATCTGCCGGATGGAGAGGATTTGCTCAGGGGACTTCTCGAAACGTTGGCTATCTCCGTGTTGGGGACGTTCGTTTCCGCCCTGCTCTGTATCCCGTTCGCCTTCTGGGCTTCCTCTAATATGAGCCGCTTTAAGACGGTCTCAGGGACGGGCAAAGTTGTACTGAGCATCGTTCGCACGATCCCGGAAATCGTGATGGCCATTATATTCATCAAAGCCGTTGGTCCAAACGCCTTTGCGGGCGTACTAGCGCTTGGCGTGCATTCCGTCGGGATGCTGGGCAAGCTGTTCGCCGAGGAAATTGAAAACATGGACAAGGGCCCCACCGAAGCTCTCGTCGCATCAGGCGCAAACCGCTTGCAAACGCTGTGGTTTGCCGTGATTCCGCAAGTGCTTCCCGGCTTTTTATCCTATACGCTCTATCGCTTCGAGATCAATCTTCGGTCTGCAACCATCCTTGGGATCATTGGGGCCGGAGGGATCGGGACTCCGCTCATCTTCGCCTTAAGTTCCCGCAACTGGGACCGTGTCGGGATCATTCTGCTGGGGATTATCGTGATGATCACCATCCTCGACGTTATCTCGGGAAAACTGCGCAAAAGATTGGTGTAAAGTTGATTGGCCGGAACGGCAAAAACCTCCATCGCCGCGGTTCAAGCGGAAATGGAGGTTTTTTGCAGCTTTGCCGGGCAATAAACTCAGACTGCCGCTCCCGCAGCCAACAGTTCCTTAATGTGGCTCTCGATGTGGGAAGGTTCTTCGGCCGGCGCAAACCGTTTGATCACCTTGCCATTTTGATCGACGAGGAACTTCGTAAAATTCCATTTGATCAGCTTGGAGCCAAGCACTCCAGGTGCTTCTTTCGTAAGGTGCTGGAACAGCGGATGCGCGTTTTTGCCGTTGACGTCGATCTTGGAGTACAGCGGGAATGAAACTCCGAAATTCAGTTCGCACGCCTGTGCGACTTCTTCGTCCGTTCCCAGTTCCTGGTTGGCGAATTGGCTGCTGGGGAAGCCCAGCACGGCAAACCCTTGATCCTCGTAGGTATCGTGCAGCTGCTGAAGCCCTTTGAATTGCGGAGCAAACCCGCATTTGGTCGCCGTATTGACGATCAACAGAACTTTACCGCGGTAAGGCTCGAGCGTTTGCTGCTCGCCTTTGATGGTTTTTACTTCAATATCGTACAATGACATGAAATACCGCCTCCCTAAATATTAATCAATATGATATAATTAAATTGTATACAATTAATTGTACGGCGTCAAATGGATATAAACGGCTTTGACGAGCAAAATAGGTGAATGCTATAATAAGCAAATTCATTGCACCCAATGAAATGGCAGGTGAACGATTATGCAAAATAATGAGTGGCTTAAGCTGGACAATCAGCTGTGCTTTGCGTTTTATACGTGTTCCAGGGAAATTACGAAGCTGTACCGCCCCATTTTGTCCGAACTGGGACTTACTTATACCCAATACATCACCTTACTGGTGTTGTGGGAGCAGGACGGCATTACCGTCAAAGAACTGGGCTCCCGGCTGTTTCTCGATTCCGGAACCTTAACGCCCCTGCTCAAAAAGCTTGAAGCCATGGGCCTGGTTACAAGAACGCGAGATAAAGCCGATGAGCGTAACGTCAACATTAAGCTGACGGAGCAAGGCCGGACTCTGGAGGAGCAGGCTGCCGACATCCCATTCAGATTATATGAAAACACCGGGGTTACCGAAGGCGATGTGCTGGCGATGCGGGAGCAAATCAATTCGTTTATTCAAAAAATCGGTTCGGCGGATTCGCCGTCGAATTAATGCTAGCGAGCTGAATAAGTTAAGCCGAATCCTCCATAATAGGGGAGTAGACCACCTAAGGAATGGAGGATCTGTGATGTTGGATAACCTCGAAAGCAACTATGACTGCGCCCATGCGGGAGAGGATTTGCATAACCTTAAGCAGGAACTTGCTTCGCTTCGCGGATTAGGCGCCGAGGACGATGAGACACAGCAAAAAATCAACCGGCTGGAGAATCAAATCTCCTTTATTATGAACAAATGCGACATTCACCATTAGCTTGAAAAGGTCAAAACCCCCTTCTGCCAAAACGGCAAAGGGGGTTTTGACGCTTTGGATGCTAGGCCGGCATCATTTACGGACCGCAAACTTTGCGGGAAATTGCTTAATGATGCCCTCCGCCAAAACATCCGCCAGCTTAATGATATGCTCTACCCCATGATCATACGCGGCAACGTCGGCGTTCCGGCTGTACCTCAGGGCCATTTGACGCCGCACTCGAACTCACGGGCAGCCAGCCGATCGCCAAGGAACAAACACAGCATCGTAATTGTGCATAAACGACCTTTCATTTCACCTTCTCCTTTGTCTGACTGAATGGAAACGGACCGTCATATTATTACTTTTTTTACATATATTCCGTCCTTCCGGAAACAAGAAGGACTTTCATTCGTCCGCTCTTGCTGGCTGACCGCCGAAAACTGTGATAAGCTGTCCCTGTTTGGATCTCTGCCCGGCAATAATTATACTTACATAATCCTCAGGAGGCCCTTGGACTTGAACGAACATTCGCAAACAGATACAGCCGCCGAACGAACCGGAACCCCCTCGGCTAAGCGGAATTATTCCCTGCAGCTCGCTACCGTATTTATCGGATTTCTGGTCTTCGGCTTCTCGGAAAATATCAAAGGGCCCGCCATGCCGCGCATTCAGACCGATTTCGGCCTAACCGAAATGCAGCTTGGCACGCTTCTTTCCCTGAACTCCTTGGGATATTTGCTCGCTTGTTCCTTTACGGCGTATCTCATCCGCAAATGGGGAGCCAAGCTGGTGACTCTGCTCGCCTTCGGGGCCATGGCGGCCTCCGGCGTGCTTATTTTTCTATCGCGGAATTATCCGGCGCTATCCGGCTCTTACTTCTTTATGTACATTGGCAACGGCATGCTGGAGATTGCCCTTGCCGTATTGGCGGCACGTATTTTTGTTGGCAATACTGGAACCATGATGAACCTTTCCCATTTTTTCTACGGACTCAGCTCGACCGTAGCGCCGATGATCGCCTCCGGATTAATGACCGTGACGATCGGCGGGCATGTGCTGGACTGGCGCGGCATGTATCTGCTGATGTTGTCCCTGTCCGTCATCCCAATGATTCCTACGTTCCTGGGACACTTTCCGAAACAGGAGGAGCATCACGAAACGCGGATACCTTTGACCCGGTTGGTTCGCGATCCGGCGATATGGCTCGTAGTCCTCATTTTATCGTTTGGCGTTATTTCGGAGCTTGCGGTTGGCGGATGGCTGGTTAACTTTTTGGAGAAGGCCTATCATTGGGAAGCCTCCAGCGCTTCGGGCATGCTGTCTGCCTTCTTCCTTATGTTTACCTTTTCCCGGCTGTTCCTTGGCCCGGTCACGGACAAAATCGGCTTCACCTTATCGCTGATTCTATTTTCGGGATTCTCCGGCATCTGCACATTTGCGGCGATCTGGGCCGGTGAACCCGGGGCTGTGTTATTCGCGGCGGCCGGCATAGGAATCGCTCCCGTTTATCCGACCGTGATGGCCCTGATCGCCAAGAAATACCGCTCTGCCAGCGACACCGCGATTACGTTTATCGTTACCCTCATGGGGGTCGGGAGCGTCATTGGCAACTACCTGATCGGGGCGATTATTGACGGCATCAAACGGTGGTTTACCGCGGGAGAGGGCACCGAGGTCGGCTTGCTGCGCGGACTGCAGGCCGGGTATGCCTTTATCGGACTGTGCGCGCTGCTTTGTTCTTTGGCCAGCTTGTGCTTGTACCGGTATTTAAAGAAAAGAAACGCGTTGCTTTGACGGGTTGTCCGGCTGTGGCGGCGGCTATGGGAGCATCGATGGCAACGGAGAGAGCAACGTGGACGACAGCAGTGATGGCAACGGCGATGAACGGCGGCACTCCTCCGTTCCGGCTAACTAATGCCCCATTACAGGTTGTATCCACTGCTTCCCGGCTTTGTCGGATTCGAAAGAATCCCCAGCGTGGCCAGCAAGCCCAATGCGACATCGGCGATCGTCAAAATTTCCTGCTTCATCATATCCGTAAGTTCAAAGCCGCCGGTGACCTGACCGATTAACTGCACCAGTAAAAGTACCTGCGAAACGACACTGACCCATAACCCGTAATTTTTAAAGCGCTGCTTCTTAAGCATCGGCAATTCCTCCCCGAAATAGATTGGTACAACTAGTCTATTCGCGAACGGGTCAAAACTTGCCCGGTTTGTACTGACTTGATCAGTCAACACGGTCTAATTTCGGGCCTGACCCAAGCTAACGAATCTGAGCAGCGTTATTTTGGTTTTTTCCACACTGTCTCCCAGCTAACGGACTCAGATGAGCTTATTTGAAGCTTAAGCGGACTTTCTGCAGTAAAAACGGGCAAATAACGTCACTGGAGTCCGTTAGATGTACTAAATCGCCAAATTTACTGAAATAGCGCTTCCTGAGTCCGTTAGAGCGGGGGCGCGCTTTCAGATGGCGGAGCGGAGGTCGCTGAACCAGGTCGGGGGTCGGGGAATCAGGGGGGGCTGTCCGGGGTGACGAAATCGGGGCGCCGGAGCCGGCATGGCTGAAGTGGAATCGCTGAACTGGGGCGGCGAGCCAGGAAGTGAACGGGAAGGCTGTCCAGGAATGACGGAGCCGGGATGCGTCCGCAGAGTAAAAAAAACAGCCCTAGCGAAATCCTCGCAAGGGCTGTTTAATGTTTGAAGCCGGTTGATATTGCCGCCGCAACAACCGGCTTTATTGTCCGACGATCCGCTGATACGTCGCCTTATCGGACACGATATAAAGGCGAGCCTCTGCCGGGATCGGATGATCCAGCTTGCGGTTGATGCCAAGGTCGCTGCGGTCGGCGAGCAGGGTTGCGCCTTGCTGGAGCAGGTCCTGAAACGCGTCACGATATGTTTTCCATCCGCTTCTCGCCGGGACCTCATAAATATCATCGCCTTCCTGGCGGCTCAGCAGTTGGCGAATGAGCTCAGAATTCCCTTCCTGCAGCGCGGAGCGCACTGCCAGGCGGGATATTGCATCATAGGACAGAACGAATTCATTAACCTGAACGTACCGGAAATTCTGAATGTTTTTTTCCTGTGTAATTTCTACGGTTGTATGTACATGCGGCGCCAGACGCTCAATGCTGGAGACGATCAGCAACGACTTACCGTCGATCAGCGATGTTTCTTCAATGCGCGCATCCGCAAAAATAATCGCCGCCTTCGCCCGGGAAATATTCGCCATCTCTAAAATTTCATCCGAAGCCGGTTCGCCGCTCACGAAATGTACCTGATGCAAATGCTCCAGTGGATGACGGCCCGATTCGTCGATGATTACGATTTGGGCATTCGGCGAATAGGCCAATATCTCCTCCACCGCTGCCGCCGCTTTTTTGTTCCAATTAATCAGAACAATATGATTTTCGCCCCGAAAGCTCAATGCTCCCGCCCCTCTCTGCCTTTGAAGCGTGCCGATCGAATCGATCACTTTGCCGATCACCAAGCTGAGCAGACCGATTCCGAAGATATACAGGAAAATCGTGAACGCTTTTCCCACGACGGTATGCGCAAAATAATCTCCGTAACCCACAGTAGCCATGGTTGTCATTACCCAATAGAACGCGTTAAACCAGCTAATGAAAGTGGACGGCTCCAGCAAATAAGCGATCGTAGCGCTCAGGATAACAAAGCCAAGGATCATTGAAGCGATGGAGGTTTTGCGCAAACGCATCATTTTGGTGGTGATTCTCAGCAAAAAATGCACATGCCCGCCCCTTCCCCAAGGTTCTTTAAATGATGAGGCTGCTTATGGCAAAAGACATTCCGATAAATACCATGCATAACAAGATCCCGACGGCCGTATTGCCCTGCTTCAAATGATCGGAGATTTTGATGCCGGGCGTTACCAGTTCGAATATCCAATAAGATGCTATGAGACAGACGTAGCCGACGGCAAACCATAACATCATATGCCATATGGACGTGTTCGTGTATGCCGAAACCCCGATGATAATAGCCGTGCCGAGAAATTTCCCGCCAAAAGCCAGCGCAACCGCCGTATTGCCTTTCTTAAGCTCCTCCATATCATTGAAAGGCGTCATCCAGCTGAAAATCAACATCCCCAGCAGCTGCAGCAGAATAATGACAATGACGCTCACCGCAATATTAACCACTATCGTCATTTGGCCCACCCCCGAAATTTAGCGTAAGTCGAATCATAATCGGCAAAATCATGCACTTCCTCCAGCACGATGTTGGCCTTTTTCTGTTTGAACATCGCTGTATACCGCGCATCGTCAATCGGCTGTTTCACTCGGTTTCCGGTCGGCAGCTCAATCACGGCAAAATTTCTTGATTTGCCTTGGTATTCCGTTTTATATACGCCGACCAAATCCACTTCGGTCGTTACGGAAACCTTCAGTTCGGAAAGATCCTTATCGGCCGTTGCCTGATCGCCGTAGGATTTTATCGTGCTCCAGGCAGACAAGCGAATATCGTTCTTCTGATTCGCATCGGTGGTCAGTTCGGCATCCATGAATTGGAGCACCCAAATATGCTGCCCGGTCGCATAGTTTCCGTCGTTCGGCAGCAGTTCGTTGTCCGGCAGGATCGTCATGTCGCTGCCCACCAAATCGCCGACGGTCGTCTCCACAACCCGGTAATCCCAAGGCACTCTAGCCGTAGAATCCGTCGATTCAGCGCTCGGATTGGTGCTGAAGACGCTATTTTGATTCGAACAGGCACCAAGCACAAGCATCAGCACGCCCGCCAAAGCCAGCCACAGAAACCGTCTGGTCATCCGATTCCCCGTCATTCTCCGGTCAGCCTCCGTCTCTTTTTCTCGGTAAACATTCATTTATTTCACTCCCAACGCGATAAAATGACTGGCATTCCCCGTGATCGGCCCGCCGGCCCGGCCAAGCAGCCCGCACGGCTCTCCGTTAATCATAAACATGCCCGTCAGCAGGTGAAGCTCCCCTTTGCTGGTTTCAATCTTGGCGAGCTCCGCTCTTTTTTGGTACACCGAAGGAAACAGCACACTGCTGTCAAAACCTTCATGATCCGCTATCTCCAACTGGCCCTCCGCATCAAACATACGCACCGAGCCGCCTTCCCGTCCAAACATCGATTTGGATACGAAGCTCCCCGAGAAGACCGGCTTGTTATAAGTCGGCAAAATATAGCGGGAAATCGCCTCTCGCTCTTCATCGTCAAACACGAGTCCAAGCTCGTAGAGTCCCCAAACGACGGCAAGCAGACCCTTGGACTGCAGCAAAATACTGTGCGGCCCATTGAACATAGTCAGCCGCCCGGTCTCCACCGCATAAGCCAAGGCCTCCCCGGCATCGTCCACCGCCATCCATTCCTTCGGATACAAGGCGAACATGCGCTCAATAGCGCGTCCGTCTTTGCTTTTCAGCACGCCTTCGTCCACCCACAGCTCCAGGCAATCCTCGAACTGGATATCCAGTCCGCTGTGCCGCACCAGCGCCTCGATGGTTCCGGAGTCCTCAAGATGTTCTCCATAGGCTACACATGCCGCGGTGTCCGGGCGCTCTTTGCCCCAAGCCGCCTTCACTTGCTCCGCCATCCCTTCATTGGAAGATGTTAAGCCGGCCTGCTTGAATACCCATGGCGTCGCGATCGATGCTTCCACGTAACCCGTAGGCGTATCCGCGTTCAGCTCAAGCAGCTTGATCGTTCCATCGCCCGCAACCGCAAAATCAAATCTCGCATACCGGCTGATGAACCCCTCCGGCGGAAGCGGAAGGATATCAAGCATATCCCATAGAACCGTCGGAATGCCGATAAGGGTGTACATATCATGCTTTAGATGCGCGTACCGTACCGCTTTGTCAAGAATCCGCCAGATCTTGGACGAAGCCTGCACGAGTTCGTCGTAAACGTCCCGGCGCATCAGGGCCATCTGATCGATCCAATACTCTTCATCCTCCAGATCGGCCCAGGTGAAACCCAGCTCATGCAGCTGTTTGACCCGTTCTTCCCGGAGAGGGTCTGGAGTTCCCGCAACTTCGAACACGCGGCCCGTCATCCTCCGAAAAATCCTTTGCTGGAACCCGATTTCGAACCGGAAATCGAGCTTTTGCTGGAGCCGGAACTCGACGATGAGCCCAGTCCGCTGGACTTGCCGCCGATACCTCCGGCTTTGGAGGATGTAGAACGTCTCGTAATCGACCCCGTCGATGAGGTCGAGGTCTTCGGCGCCACCACGGAACCGGCCACCCGCTTATTCTGGAACGTTTCGTTCGAATAAGTGCGAGGTTTGTAAGGCGTGCTCGTTCCCGAGTAGTAACCGCCATGACTGTCGTACCATCTCGCTGAGGAGTAGTTGGCTCCGCTGTTGAATAACAAATGATACAGCAGCAGGTCATCCCAGCCGAAGCCGGTACCATAACCGCCATAGTTGTTCACAACGGTTGTCCCGCCTGAAGCTCCTCCCGACTCCGAGCCACCCGAGCTGCCTGCCTGACCGTTGTCATCTTCATCGGAAGCAGGGAGCGGAATGCTCCAATCGATGTTTTTGTCAAAATACTGCTTCACTTCATCCGTCGACCATTCTACGAGCTTGGGTTCTTCTGTGGCAGCGCTGCTGCCGGCAGCCGAAGTCGCGGCCCCCGGAATCAGAAAAGCATTCGCGAGCAGCGCCAGACCGAGTGAGGTTGACAGTACGCGAACCGGCTTGCCTTCCGGCGTAAACAGCTTGGATGCCAAGGATTCTTTAGATTTTTCTTCTTGTGCCAAAACGGATTCCTCCTTTCGGAACTTTCCTTATTCGTGCCGAACCGGAACGAGCAGAAGCTCCAATTTGCCCTCGTCCACATTTAATCTGCCTTCCACCGTTTCATACTCGCGTGTGCCGACGATAAGGTAGTTCACATGCTCCAGGGCCGCGATCATATTGGCGCTCCAACTGCGCTCCTCGATCTGCCGCACTTCGCCGTCCGGCATTTTTTCGAACAAAATAACGCTCATGTTATTTTCCAATGGGTCTCCATCCTTTCCGATTGAACACTATCTAATGATACGCATCGGCTCACCGTTAGTTTCATGAAAGATTAGGAAGAAACCACCGGGGGCCTAAGCGCAGCACCGCGTCCGTAAATGGGAAACCTTCCCACCAAGCATACGATCTGCCGGTAGGAAAGGCAATGACAAAATACAAGCCTAGAGATGCCATTTACTGTACTGAAAACTAGATTGGGTGAGGGACTGAAGGGGCAGTTTGATCAACTAAACACTTATTTTCTCAATAGGGTCAATCCCTTTGCTCAGATCAAATGATCCACTCGATTAACAAAATCGGTTTGCTCAGACTGTCCGGTAACCTCCTTTTACCCGCCGACCTTTGACTTCTTCGGCACCAAGTTATTTCGTCTTATAGTGTTGTCCCAAGATTTGTATTATACTTAAATCTAAGACGAAGAACGTCCCGAACCGCCCTGGTTGAGCGGCTTGCGGGGCGTTTTTTATTTTGCGAAAGGATGTGGTTAGGTTGGAGTTTGAAAAAGCACATGAATCATTCATTGAGGAGCATCTTTCCAAAAGAGCGGGAGAACGCCGAGGAAGACTGGAGCGAGGGCATACCCATGCGGAGTCTTTGTTTCTCCGGAATGTCTGGTGGCCGATTCGTGGGAATTTTGACGATCTTCATCCCGAATACGAGATTTTGGACTGGCGCGGAAGATCTTATTTCGCCGATTTCGCCTGGCTGCCGGGACATACGCGGCTTTTCTTCGAAATCAAAGGCTTCGCCACCCATGTTCGGGACATGGACCGCCAGAAATACTGCAATGAACTGAATCGCGAGACCTTTCTGTATGCCACGGGAAGTAACGTTATTTCCTTTGCTTATGATGATATCGAGCAGCGCCCCGAGCTCAGCATCTCATTGTTGCGCATGGTACTGGGCAGGTTCCAGCCGGATCGTACGCCGGTTTCCCGGGGATTGCTCGCCGAAAAAGAAATCGTCCGGTTAACCCTACAACTAGCTCGACCTATACGACCGATCGATGTCGTCCGGCATTTTGAAGTTGACCATAAAACAGCCGTTCTGATGCTGCAAAAGCTGTGCGACAAGGGCTGGATGCGGCCTTCCCTGCGGGGAAATGGGGAGCGGATCGTCCGCTATGAGCTGGCTCACGGGGCGTTGGATTACTTTTACTAGAATTTTGGCGGAAAAAGAGTAAAAGAAAGCAGCTTGGCGCATCAGAATGAATGTTAGCGGGAAAAGCTCCCACTAAATTCAGCAATATTGCGAGTTTTCGCCTACTTAACTGGAAAAACTCATGCTAACTGGGACGTACAAGCAGGAATTCGGTCAAATCGCTTCATTTAGCTGGAGAATTTCCAGTTAGTTTCTTCTCCGGACTTAGTCGGGTCGAATTAGCGGGAGAATTTCCAGTTAATGCATTAGTTTACTCAGGAAAAAGATGAAGGCTTCCGCTAGGCTAGGACAACCCCGATTGAAAGGAGTGTTTGAGGATCTTAATTCGAGGCAGGATGTAATACGGGGCTTACTTGCACACAATTAGTTAAGATGAACGAAAGGCAGCCCCTGTTCGCACACCGTAGGTTAAAATGGAAGTGATAGACCACCATTTCAGAGCTA
>NZ_JBKFGG010000045.1:0-2044 GCF_056171975.1 Paenibacillus terrisolis
ATGTAAACACGCGAAAAAATGAGCTAGCCTGCGATTGCAAAAATCTTGTAGGTCAGGACTCCGGAATTAGGGGGCCTAGCCGCTTTTACAGGTATTTGGGAGGATGGGCTCTAAAGAGCGTTTTTCCGGAGGTACGTGGGCTCTTCCAGCCATCGATTAGGTGATTCCAGAATAGAGATGTAAAATAAATAAAAAGTTCGATATAAATTTTTTTCGGACCGTATCGATCGGGGTTAATTTTTCGTTTATAAACGTTGAAGTAAGAAATAACAAAGATCAATAACCCCGGGATCAGGAGGTGAGCAAGGTGAAGCAGAGTGTTGATCTGGAGGTACGAAGTTGGCAACCGAGCCGTGAGCCTGATTTTAAGAATACGCCAGCTGTACAAAAATTTGCGATGAGCCTCGTAGCCGGAAAGTTGAACGACGGAGGAGAAAAGTCCGATTTTTCCGCGTGGGTGCAAGAGCATCAGGAGGCTCTGGGGAAGTATTGCCGCTCTTTAACCGCTTCAAAATGGGAGGCGGAGGATTTGGCGCAGGACACTTGGTTAAAGGCGTGGGCGTCTATTTTGAACAAAGGGGAAGAAGCACAAATGACCCGTGCCTTTTTATATCGAATCGCCCGCAATACCTGGATTGACCGCAGCCGCAAAAGACAGCTTTCTGTTCTGCCCCTGTCCGCAAAAGAGTTGACTAAGCCGGAATTTCCTTCGGTTGATGCCTGGGCGGCGATGGAAACGTTGGTTAAGCAGCTAGCTCCCAACCAGAGAACAGCGGTATTGCTGGTCGATGTATTGCAATACTCCGCGGCGGAAGCTGCAGTGATGACCCACTCGACGGAGGGGGCGGTTAAGGCGACGCTGCATCGGGCACGCAGAAAGCTGCAATCCGTTAGTGCGTCAGAGTTTAGCGGCCAAGATGAGCCTTTGACTGGTCGTTATCGGCCTGCTGATCAACATAACCGGATGGTTGATGAAACGGTTGTTTATGCCTACCTTGAAGCCTTCCGGCAGCAAAATGCTACGGCTTTGATCATGCTGCTGAACGACTCCAGTCCGCATGAGCTCGTACCTGCTCTGACTTTAAAATCCCGTCCCGAGGCCAAAGATCGTCAGCTTACTTCAACACGGGCGGTTCAAAGCCGGACCAACGACTTTTTGGCCCTGGCCGCCTAGTTTATTGGAGGTGTTGCTATGAGCACGGTTATTCCTTATGTCATTGAGCAGACTTCGCGTGGAGAGCGGTCCTACGATATTTATTCGCGGTTGTTGAAAGACCGAATCATTTTCCTAGGGTCAGCCATCGATGATCAGGCTGCAAACAGTATTACGGCTCAAATGCTTCTGCTCGCCGCGGAGGATCCGGAAAAAGATATCCATTTCTACATCAACAGCCCGGGTGGATCGACAACCGCCGGCTTTGCTATTTACGATACGATGCAATATGTGAAGCCGGATGTTCAAACGATTTGCTCGGGAATGGCTGCCTCTTTTGCGGCAATCCTGCTGCTGTCAGGAGCAAAAGGCAAAAGGTTCGCTCTTCCCAACAGCGAAATTATGATCCATCAACCCCACGGAGGAGCTCAAGGGCAAGCAAGCGATATTGCCATTAGCGCCAGACGCATTCTTCAAACCCGTGAGCGATTAAACGCCATCGCCGCCGAGCGAACGGGCCAACCGTTGGAACGGGTTGAGAAGGATATGGACCGGGATTATTTTATGTCGGCTGAGGAAGCGCTGGCGTATGGGGTTATCGACCGGGTGATCCAAAACGAGAAACAGGCGTGACCAATAAAACAAGATCCGAAAACAGAATAGGAAACTGGGCTTTAAGAGCAAAGTATAGACGGCAAGTGTAAAGAACAAGTGCAAGATGTAAGGACCGGAAGAATAGGTGCAAAAAGCAAGACAAAAAGTCAGCGGGTAAGATAACAAGGCATTAAGTAAGCAAATAGCAAAGGGTAAAGAGCAAGACAAAGAGCAAGACAAAGAGCAAGACAAAGAGCAAGACAAAGAGCAAGACAAAGAGCAAGACAAAGAGCAAGA